>CAIVPV010000203.1 GCA_903907915.1 uncultured Cytophagaceae bacterium | reverse complement strand
GGGGCGATGATTGCGAGTGTGTGTAACCTTCGATTCTATCTTTGGATGGTAGGCGAGGCGCGCAAGGAAATTCAAGCGGGAACTTTTACGGCTTGGAAAAACCGAATGATTCCGCAATTTATGCACCGACTATAATTATAATAAGGATTGCGCGCGCGATTGGCGCGCGGCGAATGATCAAGGAATCGGCAATACCTTACTTTCTTTGAACGAAGACAAGATCACCATCGTCGATGTGGCAGCCACTTCTTCGATTTCGTTGATCTTTTCAAGCATTAATTTCTGGTAGGTCGAAATATCTTTGGAAATTATTTTCAACATAAAATCGCCAGAACCCGTCACGTGATGGCACTCGATTACCTCAGGAATTTGGTTGATTTGCTTGACGAATGACTCTGTTACTTGCTTTTTGTGGCCCGTTAAAGTCACTGTCACAAAAGTACTCACCCCTAAACCTACTTTTTCTCTATCCACCTGAGCGTGATAGCTTTGGATAATTCCCAAAGTCTCTAATTTCTTCACACGCTCCAAAGTAGGAGCCGGAGAAAGACCGATTTCTTTAGATAATTGGGCGTTTGTGATCTTCGCATTTTGCTGTAAAATCTCTAGCAATTTGTGGTCAGTTAGGTCTAGTTTGTTGATGCTCATATTTTTTTCGAAAGCATAAATTTAGAGAATTATTTCACTAAAATTTTATTTCTACTTGCATAATTCAAAGGGAGGCCGTATTTTTGCATCCACAAAACGCGAAAGTAGCTCAGCTGGTAGAGCGCGACCTTGCCAAGGTCGAGGTCGCGGGTTCGAACCCCGTCTTTCGCTCAAAACGAAAAAGCACCGTTGGTGCTTTTAGTTTTACCAGGACGCTTGGGTGGTGGAACTGGTAGACACGCGGGACTTAAAATCCCGTGAGCCGTAACGCTCGTGTGGGTTCGATTCCCATCCCAAGTACAATTCAAGCGTCTGAAAAAGCCTTCCCTCGGGAAGGCTTTTTTGTTTTACCTCTACAGTCTCTAAAGGATATCAAATTGCATTTTTTTGCTTAACTTTCCATTAACTAATTGTTCTAATTTAAAATAAAGTGATTCCTGCGATTTGCTTACTAGGGTTCTTGGGATCCTTTCTGCTTTTATACTTTGCAGGAAGAGTAAATCCGGCTAATCGCTATTTAGCTTATCACTTCTTTTTAAATTCGCTTTTTGGAATGGCTTACTGGGCTATTATTATTTCAGATTCTGATACACTAAGAGCCATTTTCGCCATTCATTACTTCCCGTTCTATTTGCTGAATACACCCTTCTTGTACTTTTATGTCCGCGCACTTTTGACAGATAAAATTCAAATCAAAGGATGGGATTACCTCATTTTTCTACCATTTATTGTTGTATTGATTAATTTTATCCCATATAGTTTGTTGCCTTGGCAGCAGAAATTAGATTTTGCTTATCAATTTCATCAAAATGTCAATTACCTTAATCGAATTGAATTCCCCCTTTTAACTCTTACTGAATACATCTTATCTAGAGCTGTTTTCTCGCTATTATTCGTTGCGATGGCGGCTTCAATTGTTCGGAAATCAATACGTAAAAAGGTTTTAGATTCTTCTCATTCCTTACTGATTTGGTTGATTATTTGCCTTGCTACATCTGCGATTATTAATTTGTTCATGATTATAAATAGTGTTCAATCGCTACTAAACCATAATTTATTTTTAGTTCAATTTGAGTCTGGTCAAGGTCGAATCGGGATAACTTTAGTTATGTCAACCTTAATCTTTTCTATCTTCTTTTTTCCAAAGTTCTTGTATGGCATGAACTTAACCACAGGGACTGTTTCTTTGTCAAATGTGTTGGAATTAAATAAATCGATGTCTTCTAAGAGTACAGATATTTCAACTACAAGACTAGCGCAAATTGATCGACTATTAATAAACTATTTACCAGCAAAGCGATATCTGACACCAGGTTTCTCGCTGGCAGATTTGGTAAAAGATCTAGATGTTCCTTTGCATGTGCTCTCTATCTATTTTAATAATTACAAAGGCACGACCTTTGTGGTATGGAAAAATCAGCTTCGTATCGAAGAAGCGATTCAACTCATGAAATCTGGAAAAGCAGATGCCCATACACTAGAAAGTGTGGGTGAAGCCTGTGGCTATAAATCACGCTCAAATTTTATTCAAGCCTTCAAGGTGCAAATGGGGGAATCGCCTTCCGGGTATCTTAAAAGAATAGGATAGCTACTATATTGTCGTACCTTGCTGAAACCTCATTGTTCTAATATTTAAAACGTGCTTCCAGCCATTTGCCTTTTCGGTTTTTTGGGTGCTTTTCTGTTACTAAGATTTGCAGATAAAGTGAATTTGGCGAATCGATATTTAGCTTATCATTTCATGCTAAATAGTCTTTTTGGAATAGCCCATTGGGCTTCAGTGGTTTCTGATTCAGCGACCTTGCGCGCCATTTTTGCGATTCATTATTTTCCCTTTTACCTGCTCAATACCCCTTTCTTGTATTTTTATATCCGGGCGATCTTAACAGATAGGACTCGAATAAAGAGTTGGGACTGGATTCATTTTGTGCCCTTTTTTATTGTACTTTTTAATATTATTCCCTACTCTTTGCATCCTTGGAGTTTTAAACTGGATTTTGCGGAAAGGCTTCATCAGGACTCTCGTTTGATTTATCAGGTATATTTCCCCTTTATTCCCTTTACCTTTTATTTTATTGTCAGGTCCATTATCTCGTTAGGCTACATTGTATACGGGGCGATTATTCTGAAAAAAGCGGTGACTGCTAGGAAGTTAAAAACGGCAATCGAGTTAAAAAATTGGATTGTTGTCTGCCTCGGTTTAGTGGCTATCTTTAATTTCGCTATACTCGTTTTTAGCCTGCAATCTATTTATTTAAATGGCAATCTAGTTTTAGATGTGCACTATAATGGAAGAACCGTAGCAACTATTATTATGTCTGCGATGACTGCGTCCATTTATTTTTTCCCTAAAATCCTTTACGGCCTTCAGCCTCAAATGGGGAATTCTATATCTGATGTTTTGGCCTTAAATGAAAAAATTAATAAGTCTAGCAAGTCCCCTGAGTTTTCAACGTCTAGATTAAAGCTTGTCGAAAAATCCATTAAAAATTATATACCTGCAAAACGCTACCTGGAACCGGGATATTGTTTAGCCGACCTCGTAAAGGATCTAGGCATGCCTGAACATCTGTTAACGTATTATTTTAATAATTATAAGGGAGTTACCTTTCTGCAGTGGAAAAACAAGTTGCGAATTACAGAAGCTGTCGAATTATTAAAGGCAGGAAAGGCTAATACGAATACCTTAGAAAGCGTAGGAAAGGCTTGTGGATATAAGTCACGTTCTAATTTTATTGATTCATTTAAAAGCCAAATAGGAGAGTCCCCATCCGCCTTTTTAAAGAAACTTACTGAGTAGTTTGTCCGGATTAGATCCTTTCGTACAAGTGCAATAGGGATAAAATTCATTTAGTTAACGGATAGGAGTAGTTTTGATTTTTAAGTCAATTCTAATTCTATGAGATCAATATTTACGCTTCTAATTGTCCTATTTTTCGTTACATCGCTACAAGCTCAAACGTGGAATTTCGAATCCGGCAACAACATCACCCGTTATGTATTTACCAATTCGGCAGGTAATAATCCGGATTTTTTGAAGTCTAGTTCAGGACTTCATCTTTCACTTTCTCGCGAGAATAAAATATCGAAGGCCTTTGTTTACGATTTGGGTTTGGCCTATAATCAATACAATAATGTAGGTGATGTGCAGAATATTCCTTTTTCTTATCAAGCTGATTTTATGGGTTTGACTGGTGGAGTCGGGCCATCATACACGGGCCTTCACGGTTTAACCGTTTCTGCCAAAGCCTCAGCAGCCATTCAAACCCTTGTCAATGGCACCCAGTTTTTGCAAAATCGCTACATTGATTTAGCGAATGATGATCAATTTACGGGACTGAAAATTTCCATTGGTTATACGGTTTCAATTACCAAAAAAGTAAACGATCAGATTTCGGTTTATACCAGTTTTCAGCATTTGGATACGAACACCTTCGGTTCATCGACGCTGAATTTCATTCCCTCTACCTTTAGTTTTGGCCTTAAAATAGCCACGAAATAATTCCTTCTCTATCTGTTCTAACATCATGAAAAAACTAGTACTCTTTGTTCTATTATTTATTTCCGTAGTAGCGAATGCCCAAAAAGGCATCTCCTACCAAGCGATCATCTTAGACCCGGCAGCCATTGAATTACCTGGATCTGACATTACAGCTCAGCCATTAGTCAATGGAAATGTGTGGGTAAAATTCGCTATCAATTCAGGCACATCTTCACAATTTGAAGAGGTGCAACAAACGAAAACGGACGCCTACGGCTTAATCAATTTGACCATCGGTTCTGTAGCAAACAATGCTTTCAATGCCTTGACTTGGGATGCGAATCAAAAGTCCTTACAAGTATTTGTTAGTTTCAATAATGGCGCGTCTTATACGAAAGTATCGGATCAAAAATTAACCTACACTCCCTACGCACTCTTTGCAGAAACGGCAGGGAAATTAGCCAGCACGTTACAAATTACGGGTGGAGGAACTGGCGCGACAACGGCGGTAGGAGCTCGTGCTAATTTAGGTTTAGGGAATGTGGATAATACGGCAGATGCCTCAAAGCCCATTTCTGCAGCCACTCAAACGGCCTTGGATTTAAAGGCGAATGCAGTAGATGTTAAATCGGCATTGGCCTTGAAAGCTACGGTTGTAGCTTTACAAGCACACATGGCAATCACTGCAGATACGAATATGTTAGCAACTAAGGCAGCTTTGACTGACTTATCTAGATTAGCTCCTATCAATTCGCCCACTTTTTCTGGTATTCCTACGGCATCTACAGCAAGTCCGCGCACGAATTCAACCCAAATTGCCACCACAGCTTACACGGATGCAGCGGTTTCTGTTGCTATGGCTTCAGCGGGTATAGCTGATAATTCAGTGACTACGGCTAAAATAGCAAATGGTGCAGTAACCGATGCGAAAATTATATCGGTAGCTGGATCTAAAATCACAGGTGTGATTCCAGTAGTAGCTGGGGGAACGGGTCAAACGACGGTGGCAGGAATACTATCTACACTTGGTTTGGCTAATAATAATATCGCCATCGGTTCACAAGCTGGAACTCCGAATCAAGGCGTAAATAAGAATACGGTGGCTATCGGTGGTGGTGCAGGAAGAGGGAATCAAGGTCAAAGTTCGATCGCCATTGGTTACGTTTCAGGAGATCAAAATCAAGGAGCAAACAGTATTTCAATTGGCGGTAACGCTGCCCAAGCTAACCAAGCAGGCGAATCAGTTGCGATTGGTTTCGCAGCTGGTCAAACTAACCAAGGGACAGGGTCCATTGCGATTGGTACTTTTGCAGGCCAAAACAGCCAAGCAGCAAACAGTATTGCTTTAAATGCAGCGGGAAGTACAAGTCCTCTAAATCCTACAACATCCGGCTTATTTGTAAATCCGATTCGAAATACGACGGCTACTTCTAACGTCCTTTACTACAACCCAACAACGAAAGAAGTGACTTCGGGAACGGCACCTTCTGGAACTTCTGGAACCGCGATTTCGGTAGGAACTATTTCGAGTACTTCTAATGCAAATGGGGCAAGCATAACAGCGGGAGTTCTAAATTTAACACCCGCAAACGCTACTAATGGTGGTGTTGTTACCACAGGATCACAAACTTTTGCTGGGGCGAAAACCTTTAGCTCTGATGTTTCTATTAGTGCCAAATTGGGGCTGGGAACCGCTACACCTAATGCCGAGTCTTCACTAGATATTGCGACAGCCTTACCGGTAATTTTGCCTAAAATGGATCAATCGCAAATCAACGCTATTTCTAGTCCTGTTGCCTCTATGTTGCAATTTAACACCACATCAAAAAAAATGCAGGTGTATAAAGAATCTATTGCCAGCACTTCCTCTTTGTTTGGAAATACAACCCTTAGTACGGGTGCGACTTGTCTACGCGGAAGTGGAGAACTTTGGTTTAGACCCACTATTTCGGGAACGATTACCCAAATTGAACTGAGTGCTTTCGGTGCTGGAGAAGTAGCATCGCTTGTCATTAATTCAAACTATGCGGGGGCTTCACCGACTTCTACTTTATTAGGTTCTTCGAATTCTATTACCGCAGTAGATGGTTGGAATACGTGGACATTTGCTACGCCAGTACCTGTTGTGGCTAATACAACGTATTTTATTACATCGACAGATGCCAATCGATGTTTAGGCGTAAGATGGTCTAACTCTGGAGATGATACGACGACAGGGAATGTTAGTAGTTATGGTTTTGGCAATCCCTTAAATTCTTATGATCCTGCATCCAAGATAACGGTAGTGGTTCCTGCTACGAATGGTTGGGTGAACTTACGAGATGATGTAGCTGTGACAAATCTGAGTACGGAAGTGTCGAATGTGTTGCCTTTAGCTAATGGTGGAACAGGTTCAGCTACGAAGAATTTTATAGATTTGACTACAGCCCAAACAGTAGAAGGGAATAAATCATTCACCGGAACAATGGTCGTGGGAGCTGCCGCAGCATCTGGATCGTCTGCCGCTTTAGAAGTAAAATCTACCACCCAAGGATTGTTATTGCCTCGATTAACGACGACTCAACGGGATGCGGTTAATACGCCTTTGGCAGGCTTATTAATTTACAATTCAACAGCAGGGAAAATTCAGGCGTATACGGAAGCGGAGGGAACGGCAGCTACATTAAGCAATGTGGCATCTTCTTACGCAGGATTAGGTCTTTCTTATGATTACAATATCTGTTTATCATTTACTCCGTCAGCTAATTGGCGCGTGAGTAGTTTCTCTTTAGGGGTGCAATCTGTAGCCACGGCAGGGAATATCACACTTTCACTTTATAGTGGCGTGCCAGGTTCAGGTATTTTACTAGGATCACAGACTGTTGCCACTTCAGCGTTAAGTGCAGGAGTGTTGAATTTTAATTTTAGTACTCCTATTACTGTTCCTCCAGGGAGTTGTTATTGGAAAGCTACTGCAGATAACACCGCGCTTGTCTTCCTGCCTAGATTAAATCAATTTAATGACGGAGTGAATCAAAGTTTTACAGCACTACGAAATAACAATACCGTTGTAGTGAATTTACCCTCGTATAGTTTCTCCTTTTCAATGCCCTATACTCCATTGGTTGGTTCTTGGAATGACTTGCACTAGACTACAATTCATCTACAAATAATGCGAAACCCTCGGCCTCAGCGGAGGGTTTTTTGCGTTTAGCCAGAAAAACACATTTTGTCTCGATTCGAGGAATTAGAACAAGTACTTAGTATGGAAAATTCTTTTTTAAACGCCACACTCTTATCATTGTTTCATAAAATATAAATACTGTTCTATGAAATCAATTTTTACCCTCCTCATTGCCCTATTTTTTGTTTCGTCCCTTAGTGCTCAAACTTGGAATTTCGAAGCAGGCAATAACATTACCCGTTATGTATTTACAAATTCGGCTGGTAACAACCCGGATTTTTTGAAGTCTAGTTCAGGACTTCATCTTTCGCTTTCTCGCGAGAATAAAATTTCGAAGGCATTTGTTTACGATTTGGGTTTGGCCTATAATCAATACAATAATGTGGGGGATGTGCAGAATATTCCTTTTTCTTATCAAGCTGATTATATGGGTTTGACTGGTGGAATAGGGCCATCTATTACGAGTCGCAAAGGCCTAACTCTTTCTGCCAAAGCCTCAGCAGCCATTCAAACCCTTGTCAATGGCACCCAGTTTTTGCAAAATCGCTACATTGATTTAGCTGGGGATAATCAATTCACCGGTTTGAAAGTTTCCGTGGGTTATACGCTGGCGATTACTAAAAAAGTAAACGATCAGATATCGGTTTACACGAGTTTTCAACATTTAGACACGAACACCTTTGGAAGTTCGACACTGAATTTCATTCCATCGACCTTTAGTTTTGGCCTTAAAATAGCCACAAAATAATCCCTCATTCATCTGTTCTATAATCATGAAAAAATTACTACTCTTCGTTCTTCTTTTTATTTCAGTTGTAGCGAATGCTCAAAAGGGCATCTCCTACCAAGCGGTCATTTTAGACCCAGCAAAAATTGAAATCCCCGGTCAAGATATTTCTGGCCAACCTTTTGTTAATGGAAACGTTAACGTTAAGTTCGTCATCCTTTCAGGAACTACGTCTCAATTTGAGGAAGTACAGCAAACCAAAACGGATGCGTACGGTCTAGTTAATTTGACTATCGGATCTGTAGCAAGTACAACGTTTAATGCATTGACTTGGGATGCGAACCAGAAATCAATGCAAGTATTTGTTAGCTTTAATAATGGAGCATCCTACACAAAGGTTTCTGATCAGAAATTAACGTATTCTCCCTATGCTCTATTTACAGAAACTGCTGGTAAATTAGGTAGTACTTTGGAAATCGCAGGCGGAGGAACTGGAGCGACTACGGCAATAGGAGCGAGAGCAAATATGGGATTGGGTAATGTGGATAATACGTCTGATGCGGCCAAACCAGTTTCAACAGCAACTCTAACGGCATTGAATTTGAAGGCCAATGCCTCGGATTTGAATGCAGGATTAGATTTGAAGGCTCCTTTAGCATCACCTACATTTACGGGAACGGTTTCAGGAATCACGAAAAATATGGTGGGATTAGGTTCTGTTGATAATACAACTGATGCGGCAAAGCCTATATCTACTGCGACTCAGACTGCTTTAAATTTGAAGGCCCCAATAGCTTCTCCTACTTTTACTGGAACCATTACTTCTGGATCTGATTTTTCTGGTAATGGAAGGATTAAAATCCTAAGTAACAATAATGAATATAGCGATGCGGTTGGAAATCAACTTTATATTGATAGTTATGTTAAAACTTATACTGGACCTGCAGGAAATATTCCTGTTTACAGTACAGCCTATATTAATGCTAATACCTTGTTTAGTAGTCAAAATGCTATTACAATTTCTAATGCTACAGCGTTGCATTTATTGCCTCCTACTAATTATAACGTAATCGCTTCAAAATTATGGGCATTATATGCTGAAGGAAATATTAAATCTTTAGGATTCATTGAGGCCACCGGATACAAAATTCCTAATGGCACATCTTCTCAATATTTAATGGCTGATGGATCAGTTTCCACTGCAAGTGCTACTGACTTAACTACAGGTACAACGGGTATTTTACCTATTGCAAGTGGAGGAACGGGATCAAGTACGAAAAATTTTGTGGATCTAACTTCAGCGCAAACAATCGCTGGTGTAAAAACCTTTAGCTCTAACGCAAATTTTAGTGGCACCATAACGGCTGGCGGAGTTACTTATCCTAATTCTACTGGGACAAATGGCCAGGTATTAACTTCGAATGGTAGCGGTACTGCTAGTTGGGGAAGTGTATCTGGAACTACCAACAGCATATGGGTTAATAATTTATCCTTTGAGATTCCTTCTACTCCATCTGCTGGGGTCGAGGCATTTGAAGGAAATTTTAATGGGTACAATTATAAGTTTTTATCATTGTATAACACTTTAGGGGG
>CAIVPV010000202.1 GCA_903907915.1 uncultured Cytophagaceae bacterium | reverse complement strand
TTGCGACTGCAAAAGCAATAGAGTCTTTCCGATAGGGTAGGATTCACACGCTTCAAGCGCCCGTAGCTCAACGGATAGAGCATCTGACTACGGATCAGAAGGTTAGGGGTTCGAATCCCTTCGGGCGCACAGTTCTGATTTATTAACCTTGATCTAATCTTCCTCGCTTGCAATCTAAAATCCAACCGATTGATCCTTCGGGCCAGGGACAAGTAGAAATAATAATTTCTGTAGGTGAAGTTTGTCTTACCCTTTCATTCCTCAACGATTCCTCACTTGGATAAATTACCCAGGAGAATGTCTTACTGCTTATTTCTGGCGTTCGGTCTTTCCAAAACTTCCACCAAGGAGTGCCTGGAATAAATTCTCGTAACAGAACACCCTTGCCTTGGCTCCCATCAATATTCTCTTCACCGAATTCGTCAATTATCCATCTATAATTCAAGAGATAGGGAACTTCACTTCCGCAAACTTTTTTATTCAGAGTTGGCACGCCTTCTGCCTTTGTTTTCCAAGTGCCTTTAATTTTTAACTGTAACTGAGATTTAGCCTTCAGTGGCAGACAAGAAGGAGCTTTATAATCCTGACCGACAAAAACCTTCAACCCATTTTGACCAACAAACTCCTGCTCGCTTGCGGCGGAACCTTCTGATAGGACAAATGTAAACAAGCAAAAGGCCGCCAACACAGCTAATGTTCGTTTCACAGCAGAACTCTAGAATAATTCAAAAAAAATGCAAGAATTGAACAAAACTAGGACCTACGGATAGAGCATCTGTCCGAGTGATTGAGCGTAAGCGAGTCACTCGGAGTAGAAAAGAACTGGGTAGCAAAGCTCCAGCTTCTTTTCACACTACGGATCAGAAGGTTAGGGGTTCGAATCCCTTCGGGCGCACACTTAAAGCGACACTTAGCCATTTCAACAGGCGTGCTGAGAATCATCCCCATATTATCTGCGAATGCAAAGAAGAGCTCGCGTGCAAGAAGAACCCCGCGACAAAATCTTGAACCTTCACAAGAAGTGTGTGGCTCTTGTTGCCTTATTAACGGTTTTGTTTTCATTTTCTGGAATAAGTCAAGCATCTGCAGACCCGTACTCGAATTTAAATAATGGAATCATTAGTTTTGCAGAAGCCACCTTTTTTGGGACCACTAATTTTTATCAAAGTGGCAACAATTGGTCTCCAGCTTATTTGTATACCAATTCGTATGACAGTTCTTCTAAAATTGCACTAACAAATTATGCCGGCTGGGGGGTAACCCTCACAAAAGGGGACTATTGCTTTTCAGGCATCAACTGTTCCGGAAAAACCACGGGCGTAACTTCTACAAGAAGTATTGATTACGCTGGCTTGAGTAGTTTTAGTAATGCAGGCACCACATATACTTATGGAACTATTGTCGAAACTGATGCAATAAGTTTAGGTGGTCAATCAGTTGAAATAGTAAGTTCCGTGTCGCTAGCTCGCGACTCAAATTACGCGGTTGTAACTACCGCAATTAAAAATCTAGGTGGATCCGTTTCTGATTTGAAATTATTCGTAAATAATTATGATGGAATGGTCTATTCCGACAGCGCTTACAGAAGTACGCGTGGAAATGTCGCCGATGGATCATTTGTGGCCCTAACAGATACTAGTCAGTCTTCGAATGCGGTTCTTGCTGATGCTCTTCAATATGTACACAATGGAACAAATTACGGTGCGATACTGCTTGCCGGGTCAAATACAGGTACCCTCTCGAGCGTCTTGGCCAGTCAATGTTGCTCACCCCAAGCTGTTGCATATAATCCTCAAACCCAATTAACTCAATCATCTACGGATGGTCAATACGCAATCCTCAATCAACTACCAACCTTAAATTCTGGCGAAACCTACACATTAAAATGGGCATTTGGCGGCGCTAACTACTCCACGTTGACATCATCAGCTTTTTTAACTGCACTTCTTGCCGCAGTGGGTCAGAGCACACCAGAACCAGAACCAGAACCAGAACCAGAACCAGCACCAGAGGTAAGAAAAACGCATAACTTAAGTTTTGGTCAATCACTACACGGATCAGACACGCTATCTGACTCAGATGGACAGTTAAGAAAGACCGTTGATTCCATTGATGCAAAGTACGGTTACTTAATAAAGTAAAACCCTTTATTTATCTGACTTCCTGCATTACTATTTAACAAAACTAGGATCTACGGATAGAGCGTTTGTCCGAGTGATTGAGCGTAAGCCAGTCACTTGGAGTAGAAAAGAACTGGGTAGCAAAGCGCCAGCTTCTTTTCACACTACGGATCAGAAGGTTAGGGGTTCGAATCCCTTCGGGCGCACTTAATTAGCTTCTAAGTATTGCTTTGAAACCACTCGAGCAAGAATTGGCTTAGCGCTCACCCAAGAGATCCCATAAACCTTTTCGAAAGCTTGGTCGAAGGTCATTCCTGAAGCGTACTTATCAAGTACTTCAAATGTAGATGAAATTCCACCAATTGAAACAAGCGCCTCAACAGCTATAAATCCAATGTCATATATGTGTTGTCGAGATGCAGCGTCGCACGGTTGTTGATGTTGCAAATCAAAGAACTTGTTAATACTTGCTTCTGAAAAATCAGGTAGACCGCGCAATGGCGGACGAAGCCAGTTATAACGATTAACTGAGTAGGAAGCCAGACTTTCACTAGCTGAAGTTTGGCCAACCACTTGCGGTTGTCCTTCAGAGAACCAACAAGGGATTGAGAATTTCTTTAATCCATACTTTTTATAAATGGATTTCTGAATCGTGTGGGTGGTTTCGTGGGCGTAATGAGATCTAATAGTTGAAATTTTTGTATTCATAGAATTTGGCAAACCAGATGTGGCCTGAGTAATCAAGCCTGAATCTAAGGAGATATTTCCGAAGGCGCCGTCACATTCTGATGCAGAAGTACATGCAACACTGACTTGGTCGGCAAATGTGTCACTTAATGTGAAGGGAGATTCGATCGTTCCCAGGCGAGTTTTAGCCCAATCCCTGTCTTGGAAATTAAATGCAATCACTAAAAACTTAGATTGTCGAGGAAAGCTTGCTCCAAGTTGATTGGCCCTAGAAATTCCATATTCAATTTCTGAATAGTTGTAAAGGATTTTTGTAGATGGTCCTTTTTCCACTTCTACTTTAATCGGCGCACTCAAAGGCTGATCCAAGAGCTTCTTTGCATTGGCCCAAACAGCGTCAGGAATTCCTTTGTAATTAGATTCCAGGTTGGCAAAACTAGTTGGCTTTACTACTACAGGAGTAGGTTTAGAAATTGACTTCCAGAGCAGCTTTTTACCAACTTTAGTACAAACGAATTTAACCGAATTAGAACTCTGAACCTGACCAAACTTCTTACACACACTGCCATCTTTAATGGCGGCATTAGCTGTTGGTGGGAATGTAAGCATTCCAACCATCACTGCGATGAGAAGCTTTTTAGTCATACAAAGTAGTTACTCAGCTGCAATAACGTCGCCAACGACCTTTACTTGGAAATCAAGTTGGTTTAAGTCGTTGTTCTCCATAAAAGCAGTTGCTGCTTCAGTAACGAGGTCTACGTATGACTGACCTTCTTCACGAGATGATTCATTAATTGTTAAAGGGATTTCTGCTACTAGTTCAATGTTGATACTAACAATTGCCACGAGAACTCCTTATTTAGTAAGAAGTAAAGAATACGGTGAATTGGAGCTCTCGGTAGGGATTGAAGAGATGAGGAGTGCAAAAACTGGAAGCTTTTGCCCGCGTTCCAGTTTTTGACTCATCCCCTCAGATGAACACACGAACAGGGTGTGTGGGTGGTACTTAATTATCTTTGTGTAGATGGTTAGTACTAATTGAGTTAATAGAGGGTT
>CAIVPV010000201.1 GCA_903907915.1 uncultured Cytophagaceae bacterium | reverse complement strand
TATTGGAGCGCGTGATTTGAAGGATTTTGGTTCTGGAATTGGATTCTCGACTAAATCTAAGGTGGATAATTTGGATGAATATGCGAAGACCACTATTCAAAATGCATTGAAAAAGGCTTTTGCACCAGAGTTTATTAACCGGTTGGATGATATTATTGTATTTAACTCCTTAGAGCGTCCTTCGATTCATCAAATTATTGATTTAATGTTAGCGAAGTTGAAAACTCGTTTAGTAAATCTAGGTTTTGAAGTAGAATTAACGGATAAGGCGAAAGACTTTGTGGCTGATAAAGGCTATGATCCTCAATATGGTGCTAGACCTTTAAGTAGAGCTATTCAGAAGTATTTAGAAGATGCTTTAGCGGAAGAGATATTGAAAGGGGCTTTAGCAGAGGGAGAATATATTTTGGCTGATTTTGAGGAAGGGGCTGATGGTTTGACTTTGGTAAGAAAAACAAGAAAAGGATTAACCAAACAAAAAAAATAATATGTCATTAGTACAAAATAAGGTCGTTTTAGTGACGGGTGCCTCTCGAGGTATCGGTCGGGCTATTGCGACTACATTTGCTCAAGCGGGCGCAAACGTTGCATTTACTTATTTGTCATCTGTTGAAAAGGGGCAAGCATTAGAAAAAGAATTAACTGCTTTTGGCATAGTCGCTAAGGGTTATCGTTCAGATGCGTCGTCCTATTCAGAATCGGAGAAATTAGTAGAGGATGTTTTAGCTGATTTTGGAGCTATTGATATTTTAATAAATAATGCCGGAATTACGCGTGATGGTCTATTAATGCGTATGTCAGAGGAGCAATGGGATGAAGTAATTCGGGTAAACTTGAAGTCTATTTTCAATTTAACGAAAGCGGTTACTAAGCCGATGATGAAAGCAAGATCGGGCTCTATCATCAATATGACTTCTATCGTAGGAATTAAAGGAAATGCAGGGCAATCAAATTATGCAGCTTCGAAAGCAGGTATTATTGGTTTTACTAAATCAATTGCATTGGAGTTAGGCTCCCGTAATATTCGTTGTAATGCCATCGCTCCCGGTTTTATTGAGACAGAGATGACAGAGGAATTAAATGAAGCTGCTATTGAAGAATGGACAAAAGCTATTCCAATGAAAAGAGGTGGTCAGGCGACAGAAGTAGCGGATGTATGCTTGTTTTTAGGCTCTGATATGAGTTCTTATGTCACTGGGCAGGTTATCTCCGTTAACGGTGGTTTATTAACTTAGTCATTTGTATAATTTAATTAGGCCTCAGTCTTTACGTGTAAGATTGAGGTCTATTTTTTTATGAGAAGTATACTTTTATTTCTGACTGTTTTATTCGTCTCTTGTTCTAAAACAATTGCTCCCATTGTGATTAGCGAAAAATCGGTCTATGTGGATCGATTTCCTGCTTTAAAGCCTGGATTAACCACCATTGATTTTTCTTTATCTTTTGATAGTCTCTTTGCCTTAAGTCAACTGAAGGCTGGATCTGTTTTGTATCAAAATGATGATGCGTCGTCTGTATTAGATTTTCCCTTAGACATTAGATTACTCGCACCTATTTCGTTGCAAACGCTTACAAGGGACCAAATCAATTTATCTCTACCCGTCCGCCTACAGGCAAAACCAGCTATTGCAGGTATTTCTGCTGGAACTGTCACTGGGGACTTAGCGATGAAGATCCAATTAAAATGGAATTTAGCTAGCATAAGTTCCTTGCAAATTAAAGAGCTTGCTTATGATTACCAATGGATTCAGAAGCCATCGGTGAAGGTGATGGGATTTCCTGTTAATGTAAGCCCGGTGGTAGATCAATTGTTAAATCAAAAAAAGGATGTCATTGTATCCCAAATGCAGAATCAGTTAAATGCTAAAATTAGATCTACCGTTACCAAGCCATTTTTGTTTCAATCTTTTTTTACTGATTCCTCCGATGGTTATCGGATAGAACCATATGCGTCATCTGCTATAGATATGCGTGACTTATTATTTGACCAAACAAGTATCAAAGGACAATTAAGGTATTCAGGTGGTTTCAAGGTTAGCGCTGGTAAAATGAATAAATTACCTTTATTTATTCCCATAAAAGATTTGCCTTCAGTAGGTAAGCCTATTTTGCCCTTTCAATTTCAATTATCTGGCCCAGAATTAATGGAATTGCTAAAGGAGTCTAATCCTCAACTGAAAGGTAAAGGTGATTTTACATTTCAATCTTCGGGGATACGTTTTCAATTAAATCAATTTCGGGGTAAATCGTCACGCTTAGCGGTTGATTTTGATTTTGTACTTTATCCTGATAATTCGCTTGGTTTTCAATTAAAGGATACCCAAATGGAAGGATTATCTTTTCCTGCTTCCTTATTTAAACGTAAAATAGCAAATAAACTTCAAGCTCAAGCGGCTATTTTTCGTTTTCAGCCTAATCAAATTTTGAAGCGATTACCTAGCTCAATTTCATTGGCTAAGAATGGTCGCGTTCATTTTCAAAAGGTGTATTTTGATAAAAGCTCAGTCCTAATAGAGGGGGCTTTTGAGGGGAGTTGGTCTTTGGCCAAATAAAATCCTACCTTTGTCGCAGAGAAAATAGACTATCCTATCGCTTTTTAAAGAGGAAAGTCCGAACAACATAGAGCAGTGTGCTTCCTAACTGGAAGGGGAGTCTTCGGATTCTACAGCAAGTGCCACAGAAAATAACCGCCTTTCGGGGTAAGGGTGAAAAGGTGGGGTAAGAGCCCACCGCTGGTTTGGTGACAAAACAGGCATAGGTAAACCTCACGCGTTGCAAGATCAAATAGGCTAGCTGCCGCAAGGCAAAAGGGTGGCTCGTCCGATGCTAGTGGGTAGATTGCTACAGATAAACAGCGATGTTTATCGAAGATAAATGATAGGACGGAGGGTAACCATCGACAGAATTCGGCTTATCGGTTTATTTTCTCTATTTCTTTTTTTGATATGACTGCAAAAAAGCTTAATTTTGCAGACTATTTATAAACCCGAGGGACGAGATCCCTCATAAACCCATGTATAATGGCTGTTAAAATCAGATTAGCGCGTCGCGGACGCAAAAAGTTAGCCATGTTCGATGTTGTAGTTGCGGATGCTCGTGCACCACGTGACGGACGTTTTGTAGAAAAAATCGGAACATACAATCCTAACACCAACCCAGCAACTGTCGTTTTAAACGAGAAACAAGCAATCCAATGGGTATTGAAGGGTGCTCAGCCTACTGACACCGTTCGTGCTATCCTTTCTTACAAAGGAATCATGTATGCGAAACACTTACAAGTAGGTGTGAATAAAGGAGCTATCACGCAAGAACAAGCAGATGCCAAGTTCGAAGCTTGGAAAGCAGAGAAAGAAGTGAAGATTCAAACGAAGTCATCTACTTTACAACAGTCTAAGGCGAAGTCTAAAGCGGCTCGTTTAGAAGCTGAGGCTAAAGTATCTAATACGCGTGCAGACAATATTGCTGCGAAAAACAAAGTAGCTGAAGAAGCATTAGTTGCTAGCGTAGTAGAAGCTATCAATGAAGCAGACGAAGAGGCAACAGGTGTTGAAATTGACGAAGTAGTAGCTGAGGCTTCTGCAGCAGTTGAAGAAGCAGTTGAAGAAGCTCCAGTAGCGGAAGTTGCAGTTGAAGAAGCTCCAGAAGCAGAAGCAGCAGTTGAAGAAGAAGCAGTTGAAGAAGCTCCAGTAGCGGAAGAAGCAGTTGAAGAAGCTCCAGCAGCGGAAGTAGCAGTTGAGGAAGCTCCAGAAGCAGCTGTTGAAGAAGCTCCGGCAGCTGAAGAAGCAACAGAAGAAGCTCCAGCAGCAGAATAATTTTTAGATTTAATTAAAATCATACAAATTTGTTCTCAAGTTTGTATGATTTTTTTTTGTACCTATGGCAAAGACAGAATATTTCGAGTTAGGCACCCTTTCTAAACCGCATGGATTAAAGGGGGCTTTTCATCTTTATTTAGATGTAGATGATCCCTATGATTACGAAGATTTAGATGCCATATTCTTACAGCAGGGCAACGAAATGGTTCCTTATTTTGTGGAAGATATCCAGATTCGCGATAATTTAAACTTAATTACCCTAGAGGGAGTGAATAGTTTAGATGCCACAAAGGACTTTGTCGGTTTAAAGGTATTTTTACCTGTATCTGCTTTGCCTACCTTACAAGACGATCAATATTTTTACCATGAAGTGGTAGGTTACCAGGTAATCGATGCTAATTTAGGTACTTTAGGTACCGTAAAAGAGATTTATAGTACGGGTGCTCAGGATGTAGTGGTGATGATTTATCAAAATCATGAAGTATTGATTCCTTTAATCGATGCGATTATCCCTAAGGTGGATAAGAAGAATCAAGTAGTTCATAGTATTTTGCCGGATGGATTATTAGAAGTTTATACAGAAAATGATGCGGATTGATATTATTTCGGTAGTTCCGGCTTTAATGAATAGCTTTTTTGAGCATTCTATTTGCGCACGTGCGGCAAAAGCGGGATTAGTCGAGGTGGTATTTCATGATTTACATGATTTTTCTGAAAAGAAGCATAAGCAAATAGATGATTACCCATTTGGTGGAGGAGCGGGGATGGTGATGGCGGTAGAGCCTTTGGCTAAATGCATTGAATTTTTAAAAGCGGAGCGCGACTATACTGAAATCATCTATTTTAGTCCAGATGGAATCGTTTTAAAACAAGGCTTAGTGAATCAATTAAGTCTAGGAGAAAACCTCTTATTTATTTGTGGTCATTATAAAGGAATCGATGAACGTATACGCGAAAAGTATGTGACGAAAGAGATTTCCATTGGTGACTATGTCTTATCTGGTGGCGAATTAGCTGCAGCTGTTACAGCCGATGCAATTATTCGTTTAATTCCTGGTGCTATTGGTGATGAAAGTTCCGCATTAACAGATTCGTTTCAGGATGGATTATTAGCTCCTCCAGTTTATACGCGTCCTGCTAGTTTTGAAGGGATGGATGTGCCAGAAGTTTTATTATCAGGACATGAAAAAAAGATTGAAGACTGGCGGCATGAGCAAGCCGTTATGCGTACGCAGGCAAGAAGACCCGATTTATTAGACTAAGATGTTGAAAAAGAACGCTATATCGCTGGCAACTATTTTAGCGCTTGGAGGCCTGTATCTTATTTGGGGAAGTACCTTTCTGAGTGTTCGAATTCTCTTAGAATTTGTTCCACCACTGGTCATATCTTTTTCTCGTAATTTAGTAGCAGGTGGATTATTTCTACTTTGGGCTATTTTGGGTGGACATTGGAAGAAATTGCCTCTCGAGCATTGGAAAGTTCATTTGATGGCAGGCGTATTACTTATTACTTTGGGAAACGGATTTATGGCTTTAGCTGGCCAAACCATTCCATCGGGTTTATCCTCTGTTTTCATGGCATTCGGCCCTTTATTATTAGTGCTATTTTTCTGGATTTCTGGTCGAAAACCAAGCAAGCGAAAGTTGATAGGTACCCTTATTGGCTTTGTTGGAATTATACTTTTAGCCTCTCAAAAAAATCTAGCTATTCCAGGGAAAGAAATTGACTTTTACCGAGGGATGGGCTTTCTTCTAATAGCTGTGGTAGCTTGGAATTTAGGTGTATTTTATATTCAATTTACGAAAGCTAACTCCTATCACTTTACGCAGGTTTGTGCAATCCAAATGCTTACTGGAGGTCTTATCTTGCTATCTATTTCTATTTACCAGGGGGATTTACAGAAGTTTGCTTTAGCTGATTTACCCTTCAAAGCATTGGCTGTTTTTGCTTATTTGGCCTTGATTGGTTCGATGCTTGGTTTTGGATTATTTGGGTATCTATCTAAGGTATTAGATGCCACACTCGTTTCCACTTATACGTATGTTAATCCAATAATAGCGTTGTTTTTGGGTAATATTATTCTAGGGGAGTCTTTAAGTAGTATATTGTTGTTTGCAAGTAGTTTGATCTTGTCAGCTGTCTTGTTAATTACTACTGAAAAGACCTCATCCTCATGAAAAAAATTATTCTTTTATTATTGTTAGCCTCACCTATTATGGCTCAAGACTTTCTTCCCTTGTATTCAGCCGGCATTCCGAATGATAAAGGAATGGCAAATAAACAAACTGCTGTAAAAGGAGCAGATGGAATAGAGCGTATCTCTAAGGTAACGATTCCTACATATCGGTTTTTTCCTGCACCTAATGCTAAGGAAGCGCGCGCATGCGTGGTGATTTGCCCGGGTGGCGGTTACCGTATTCTAGCGTCTTCTCATGAAGGTTATGATATTGCCGCTAAATTTAATGAAATAGGCGTTTCTGCTTTAGTATTGTATTATCGATTGCCAGCTGATTCTGCGCAAATTGAAAAGAAATATGCTCCTCTTCAGGATGCTCAGTCAGCAATAGCTTTAGTACGTAAGAATGCAGTTAAATGGAATGTTGATCCTGCCAAAGTAGGAATTATGGGCTTCTCTGCAGGAGGTCATCTAGCTGCGACAGCGTCTACTCATTTTAATAAAGATTATACGGGAATTCAGGCTGGAGCTAATCTGAGACCTGACTTCTCTATTTTGTTATATCCTGTTATTTCGGTTAGACCTTTTGGCCACGGCGGAAGTTCACAAAGTCTCTTAGGTAAAAATCCTACCGAGGAAGAGTTAGCTCTATTTTCTAACGAGGAGCAGGTAAACGCACAAACACCTAAGGCATTTATCGTACATGCATCTGATGACAACGCAGTTCCATTGAAAAATTCTTTATTGTATGCAGAACGTTTAACAGCTAATAAAGTACCGGTTGACTTACACGTTTACGCAAAAGGTGGTCACGGTTTTGGACTAAACAATAAAACCACAAGTGGGGACTTGTGGTTCGATCGTCTAATTACCTGGATGAAAGCAAATCAATTGCTTTGAGTTTTCTTCATAACGAAGTAAAATGGAATACCTAAAAGCACAATACCTAATCCGATGGAAGAGGAGAGTGTCTTAACCCATAATAGATTTCCAGCGATGCCTACTAATAATAACAAGTATCCACTAAAAAGGAGTTTCTGAAATAAGGGTAATTCATTTTGCATGATTCTTTTTTTGAAAACGGAGGCTACCGTTAGGAAATAGAAAATCAAGATCGCAAATACGGTGAAATCTAACAGCGCTCCATATGATCCGGAGAAGCATAATAGGATAGCCCAAATTCCTTGAATTCCCAAAGAATAGACAGGAACATCTTTATCATTCGTGT
>CAIVPV010000200.1 GCA_903907915.1 uncultured Cytophagaceae bacterium | reverse complement strand
GGAACGCCATCATACAAGGCTAAGTTAAAGGCAGCTAATTGCTTCCTATCTGTAATGGTTCCACCCACTTGTTGGTTTGCATGGTTTCGGTATTGAAATAACTTCTCAGGGTATGCCTTCAGTCTATTTTCTGCCGCAAAATAGAGCCCCAGCCATCCATCGTGCAATAATCCTTGAATCTGAGGGATGTCTTTTTGTACTAATTCGGGATCTCGCTTCATCGCTAAACCCGCACCTGTAACCACATTGTCCACCCGTCGAATGAAATCGCTCACTTCTACTTTTGCGTAGGGAAACCCGATGATGTCCCAAAGCCCTATCCCGTCCAGCCTCTTTCCTAAATCATCTATAATTTCTGCATCACTAAAAACGGCATTTGCATCTGGATTTTGTTGGAAAAAAGTCAGCGTCTTTTCCACTTTATTGGGCAACCAAACATCATCTTGATCCGCTAAGAAAATAATATCTCCCGTCGTCATTCGCAGGCATTGCTGCATATTCGCTACGGTGCCTAGGTTTTGCGCGTTGAAATGAAGCTGAATTTGTGGATGTTTTGCGGCATATTCTGTTAAAATGGCACGAGTTTCGTCCGTAGAACCATCATCGCAGACGATAATTTCGTGTACAGGAATACTTTGGCCTAAAATCGAATCCATTTGCGCCTTTAGATAAGCCGCACCCTGGAAGGTGATCATGGATACAGAGAGTTTCATAGGATACAAATGTACTTACTTAGCCCATTCAAAAAAGGGAATACACTGCAATTTTTTGCCTGCGATGAGTAAATCCTCTGTTTGATGGGAGGTGACAAACGTGGTAGAAGCTAATTCGACGGCGGACATCGCGTCCTCCATTCCTGCTAGTTCCCTCGCTAAATTGTCTTTATGTAAATCATGGCATACCTGCACAGCATGGTATTGACCAGCTAGCTGGTAGATAAAATCACATTCGTGGTTTTCTTTAAAGTACCAAATTTGATTTGTCTTTCTGCGTATTTCTAAAAAGACCAAATTTTCCAAAATTCGACCCTTATCCTCGTGTAATTGAGTTGAATTCTGTTGTGCGAATTTCGTGTCTATCGCATAGATCTTCTTTTCGTTTACTTGTTGTTTTCTAAAGCTAAAATCAAATTTAGCAATGCTGAACAGGAGGTAGCTGTCTTCGTAAAATTTGACAAAATTCGAAACGGTATTAACTGACTTTATGCCATAGCTTTTGGCTAACTTATTCAATGTATAGGGCCTCGCGATGTTATTGAGCAGGTGTAAGGCGATAATCGTCAATTCTTGTACGTTACGAATCCCGTTCCGCACGGCGATGTCCCGTTGAATAATATCTTTAAATAATTCTGTGTGATAACGCGGGATATCGAAGGCAACAAATTCTGGAAATCCACCCATTTCAATATATTCTTGGAAGGAATCTGCAGTAGGCATCTGCTCCCTAAACCGACAAAATTCCCGAAACGAAAAGGGAAATATCTCGTATGTTATATGACGCCCCGTTAATAAGGTGCCTAATTCTAAGCTCAAAAGTTTTGCATTTGATCCCGTGATTGCATAGCGATTCCCTCGCTCTAGCCCTTGTCTAATATAGGCCTCCCAACCATCAATCTTTTGAATTTCATCAAATTGAAATTGATGGATAGTAGGCCAAATCTCTTCAATTTTATAAAAATCAGGTACTTCAAAGGTGCTAAACCGGGGGTCATCAAAGTGAACATAACCCACCTTGCTCTTGTCTTTAACTAATTGCTTTAATAGCGTACTTTTCCCTGCTCGACGTATGCCGGTCAAAATAACCGCTAAAGGCACGTCTAATCTAATTTCAGTACTACTATCTCGATCAATTGTGCCGTCTTGTTTGTTAAAATAATGACTTTGGTCTTCCAAAAGGGATTTTAGTTCGTCGTGAAGCATAGCTTACAATAGTTTATATTACAAATATATACTTTTATATATTAGTAATGCAAACTTAATTTTTTGTGTCAT
>CAIVPV010000199.1 GCA_903907915.1 uncultured Cytophagaceae bacterium | reverse complement strand
CGCGAAGCGTGCGGCCTTTTGCCGACACTTTCACTAACATCGAATCGAAATAAGGGGAAATTTTTACCCCCGGATACGAAGATCCTTCATCTAGACGAATGCCAAAACCTGCCGCGTTACGGTAGGCAATGATGGTTCCAAAATCCGGTTTAAAACCATTCGCCGGATCTTCTGTCGTGATACGGCATTGAATCGCAAAGCCCTTTAATGGGATATCTGCTTGGTTTTGAATGAAAATACCTGGATCGGATAATTTGTAATTTTGGGCAATCAGAATCTGCGTGCGTACGATATCGATCCCGGTTACTTCTTCTGTAATCGTGTGCTCTACCTGAATACGCGGATTTACCTCGATAAAGAAGATATTCTCGTCTTTATCAACTAGAAATTCGACCGTTCCTGCGTTATAATAATTCACCGCCTTGCCTATGGAAAGCGCGTAAGCGTATAATTTTTGTTTTGTTTCTTCTTTTAAACCAAAGGAAGGGGCTATTTCGACCACTTTTTGGAAACGTCTCTGCACCGAACAATCACGCTCGTACAAATGGACTAAATTTCCGTGCTGATCCCCTAATAACTGAACTTCAATATGCTTCGGATCATCAATGAATTTCTCGATAAATAAGGTATCATTCCCAAACGCATTTTTCGCCTCATTCTTCGCTTCTTGATACGCTTTTTCTAGTTCCGCTTCCGTTCTCACCACCCGCATTCCGCGTCCACCGCCACCGGCAGCCGCTTTCACCATGACGGGGAATTTAATACGTTTCGCTTCTGATAAGGCTAACGAATAATCCGATAAATCCCCTCTAGAATCCTCTATCATGGGCACTTTGGCCTTCATGGCAGCCACTTTCGCGGCCACTTTATCTCCTAATGCATTCATCGCTTCCGGTGAGGGACCTACGAAAACAATCCCCTCTTCTCTGCAACGACTCGCTAAACCTACGTTTTCAGAAAGAAAACCATAACCCGGATGAATTGCATCAATTTTTTTTGATTTACACAACGAAATTAATCCCTCAATATCCAAATAAGGCTTTAAAGGTTCGTCGTCTTTCCCGATTTGGTAGGCTTCATCCGCTTTGTAGCGGTGCAGCGAATAGCGATCTTCGAAAGTATAAACGGCCACGGTGCGAATCCCTAATTCGGACGCAGCACGCATGATTCGAATGGCAATCTCGCCACGGTTAGCGATCAATAAACTGGAGATTTTCTTAACGTATGATTTTGGCATAATCAATCAATTATCGGATTATAACAAAAATGCTAAATATATTGTGATAATTGTATGGATTGCCCTATTTTATTTGGTAAAACTTAAAAATTTACAATTATTATTGGGTTCCTTACTAAAAAAAATAATTCTATCGGCTTCCTGCGAAATTTCTTAACTTGCAGGTCGAACAAAAAATCCAGTTGAATGAAACCCATTATTGGCATAACCCTAGGTGATTATAACGGCATTGGCCCTGAGGTAATCTTGAAATCCTTAGCGAGTCCACGGATCCTAAAGTGGTGTACGCCTGTGATTTATGGTTCTGCCAAGGTACTGGATTTTTATCGCCAAAAATTTGAATTAAAGGAGTGGTCAATCGATTCGATTCAAGACGCATCCGAAGCAAAATCAGGCGGAAGCTCTGTCATCAATTGCTGGGATGACTCTACCACCGTTATTGAACCTGGAAAAGAGACTAAAGAAGCTGGCAAAGCTGCATTTGATTGCTTAGAGCGTGCTTCAAATGACTTAGACCGCGGTTTAATTTCCGCAGTAGTCACTGCTCCAATCAATAAACACAACATACAATCGGAGGAATTTAAATTCCCTGGACATACGGAGTATTTCACGGAAAGGTTTGAGGCAAAATCATCGTTAATGATGCTCGTATCTGAAAATCTTCGGATGGGCGTAGCGACGGGCCATATTCCCTTATTAGAGGTTTCTAAGGCACTTAGTGCTGATCTTTTACGCACAAAAATTCAATTGTTCTTGAAGAGTTTGAAGGAGGATTTCTCGATTGAAAAACCACGTTTAGCGGTTTTGGGTTTAAATCCACATGCAGGTGATTCTGGACTTTTAGGACAAGAGGAATTAGAGATTATTCAACCTGTTGTAGAGGAATTCAGAAAAAAAGGGAATTTGGTGTTAGGGCCTTATTCAGCGGATGGATTCTTCGGAAAAGCTCAATTCAAAGATTTTGATGGTGTTTTAGGCATGTACCACGATCAAGGATTAATTCCGTTTAAATACATTGCCTTCGACTCGGGGATTAATTTTACGGCAGGATTACCTGTTATTCGTACGTCCCCCGATCATGGTACGGCTTATGATATTGCAGGCCAAAATGTAGCAGACCCAGGTTCCTTCTTACAGGCTATGTTTTTAGCCTTAGATCTTGTAAAAAACCGAATGAATGCATAATAAGCAAGTTTTGATTGTCGACGAAGTTCATCCTTCGATGGCGGAAGGACTGACGAAATTAGGCTTCGAGGTAGAAACTCGTTTGGGATTGAGCGCGGATGAATTTCGCCGCATTTTACCCGAGTATACAGGATTAGTGATTCGAAGTAAATTCAAAATCACCGCTGAAACACTAGAAAGCACTCAATTATCCTTCATTGCGCGTGCGGGTGCCGGTTTGGATTTAGTAGATTTGGATGCGTGTTTAGCACGAGGAATTGCAGTTTTTGCAGCGAATGAAGGTAATTCAGATTCCGTAGCGGAACACGTCATCGGCCAAATACTTTCTTTGGCTCACAAACTTCATACTTCTGATACAGAGATTCGGCATGGATTATGGGAAAGAGACGGGAATCGAGGTTTCGAGATCAAAGGCAAAACAATCGGTATTATCGGATATGGAAATATGGGCAAGGCAGTCGCATCGCGGCTTTCTGGTTTTGGATTGCGGATTTTAGCTTATGATAAATATGCGCCTTCGGTTGATTTTCCTGCTTCGCTCGAACAAATTTTCGAGGACGCTGACATCCTGAGCCTACATATCCCATTGACTTCTGAGACTCGCGGACTGGTTACTCCTTCCTTTATCGAGTCCTTCAAAAATCCAATTTTGTTTATCAATAGCTCTAGAGGGCCTATTTCTCCACTTGAACCCTTACTGCAAGGTTTGCGTTCAGGCCAAATTAGAGGATTAGCTCTAGACGTATTACCCAACGAAAAATTGTCGACCTGGTCTCCCGTTGAAAAAGAAATTTTTACCGAAATAGCCGCCTATCCAGCCACCATTTTTAGTCCACATGTAGCCGGCTGGACAACTGAGAGTTATTTTAAAATCAACGAGGTTTTACTCGAAAAAATAAAAGCGCATTTTTCTTTATGAATTACCCCGTTAATCTTGCTGAAAAACTGGGATTCAACCAGATAAAAGAGGAAATTAAGCAAATTTGCTTAAGTCCAATGGGGCAAGAATACGCCGATAAAATGCGCTTTTCAGACCGTTTTCCCCTAGTGAAACAATGGGTGGAGCAAGTGGATGAAATGGGGCGAATTTTAGGGGAGCACGGCGGTGAATTTCCGCAAGTGGATTACTTCGATTTGCGCTCCTATTTAAGCCCATTGGCATTAGAAGGCCATTATTTATCAGCAGACGAATGGAGAGATTGGCAGCGAGCGTTGATCGTATTATACGAAAGCATTCGCTTCTTTGCGGCTATCGATGCATCTGAATACCCAGAAATACATAAGATTACCCAGCATTTTCTAGCCAAGGGCGCAGAAAGCAATGGGGATTTCAGACAAATTCTTCCGATTATTCAAGATTTAGATCGGGTTTTTGACACGAATGGTCAAATCAAGGAAACGGCCTCCCCTGCTTTGGGCGATTTAAGACGTAAACGCATAGCCGAAGAACAAGGGCTTCGAAAGAAACTTGATTCGTATCTGAGTCAGGCGTATAAAGAGGGCTGGGTGAGTAAAGATTTTTCCCTGACTGTACGGAATGGCCGAATGGTGATTCCTTTAGCGGCGGAGCACAAACGCAAGATCAAAGGTTTTGTTCAGGATGAATCTGATACCGGAAAAACAGTGTTTTTAGAGCCTGCTGATGCGCTGGCAATGAATAATGAGATTAAATCCTTGGAATCTGCCGAGCGTCGCGAGATTATACAGATTCTGTCCAAATTATCGGATCGAATTCGCCCCTTAACACCCTTTTTAGCCCACGCTTTTTCGTGGTTAGGATTGATTGATTTTATTCGGGCCAAAGCCCTCTGGGGTGCCGAACACAAAGCCATCAAACCCACGTTTATTCAAGATAAACCAATCGTCAACTGGACTGATGCGAGACATCCACTTTTGGAAAAATCCCTCGAAAAAATTGGCAAAAAGATTAAGCCGCTCACGATTCGTTTAGAAGATGAAAGACGTATTATGGTCGTTTCAGGACCTAATGCTGGGGGTAAATCCGTGACATTAAGTACGGTGGGTCTATTGCAATTCTTATTTCAATCAGGCTGTTTAGTTCCTTTAGCCGAGGGAAGCACGATGGGTTTCTTCTCCCAAATCTTCCTCGATATGGGTGATGAGCAAAACATAGAAAATGAATTAAGTACCTATTCCTCTCACCTAAGTAATATGCGGCATTTCATGCAGCACGTGAATGAAAATACGTTGATTTTAGTGGATGAATTTGGTACCGGAACCGAACCTTCCTTGGGAGGTGCGATAGCGGAAGCCATTCTAGAAAAATTGGCAGATAAGGGGTGTTTTGGAGCGATTAATACGCACTTTGGGAATTTAAAAAGCCTTGCAGATCGCCAAAAAGGTCTCTTCAACGCCGCCATGCGTTACGACACGGAACACCTAGAACCTCAATTCATTCTGGATATGGGAAAACCGGGTAGTTCTTTTGCCTTTGAGATTGCCCAGAAAATCGGACTGCCTAAAGCTATCATCGAAAATGCGCGTAAGAAATTAGGCAAGAAACAGGTAGACTTCGATAAATTATTATTGGAAACGGAGACGGAGAAGCAGATTTGGGAAAGTAAAAACGCCAGTTTAGCCCTCGCAAACGAGCAAGCTATATCCATCAAGGAGAATTACGAGCGCTTAAAAAACCACGTACAAGAGGAACAGAAGGCGATGCTAAATGCAGCAAAAACTGAAGCCAAAAAAATCATTCAAGATGCGAACCAACGTATCGAGCAGACCATTCGTCAAATTAAGGAGAAGGAAGCGGACAAGGATAAAACCAAAGAGTTAAGAGCAGATTTAGCAGCATTTGTTCAAAAGGAATTAAAAACGGTGGCCCCAATAAAGGTCATTTCCGAGACACCAGGAATCGTCTATGCAAACTCCCCCATCGCTGTGGGAGATTGGGTGGTTATTAAAGGGAGTGGGGACGAACCTACTTTGGGACAAATACTCGAATTAAAAGGAAAAGACGCGATGATTTCACTAGGAGCCATTCGCAGCACGATTAAATTAAACCGCCTTCAAAAAATCGTCGCGCCCAAACAACAGAAGAAAAACACTGCACCCTTACGTGGCATCGACATCAATGACCGAATGGCTCAATTCCAGCTTAAACTGGATGTTAGAGGCAAGCGAGGCGAAGAAGTGTATGTGATTTTAGACCAATATATTAACGATTGCCTACTTTTAGGTGTTCCAGATGTACAGATATTGCATGGAAAAGGCGACGGAATTCTACGCACCCTGATCCGTGAACAATTACGGCGTTATAAAGAAATTAAATCCATTACTGACGAACATGCAGACCGAGGCGGTGCGGGAATCACCCTCATTCAATTCAAATGATCCGAATTTTAGCTCTTCTATTTTCGCTCTTTTTCTTCAGCAGCTGCATGTTGCAATATGCCGCTGGCCTAAGCCAAATTCAACAAGAAAAATACGAACAGGCGACCTATAACTTCTCTGTCGCACTCACAAAGGACCCCAAAAATCCACAAATATACTTCGCAAGAGCCTATTCACGGGGATCAATGGAACAATATTCGGGAGCCATTTCAGACCTAACTAAAGCCATTCGTCTGGATTCCACCAATGCCGATTATTACTTTTATCGAGGTTATTTCAAATCTAAAATAGGCAACGACAAAGGAGCCATCAACGACTTCTCTAAATCCATCATACGCTACCCCTATTATGCCGAAACCTATTATAATCGCGGCATAAATTTAATGCACTTGGGACTTATCGATGATGCCTGCCTTGATTTCAATACAGCGATAGAGCTGGGGGATACCTTATCGTTGAAGTACCAGAAATCTTTATGCAAATAGGATGGTGAATGGTAAATGGTGAATGGTAAATTAATTTTTATTCACCATTTACTATTTTTTGCAAGTTGACTAATCTCACTCCCCCGCATGATTTAAATCAGCTATTCCCCTCCCTCCATAAGGTAATTTTACGAGGCCTATTGAGCACGCTAAAAATACCACACATGAACACAAATTCAAATCATACTTTCCATATACCGGTGATGGGTTTAGCCTTCACCGTTGACTCCCCCGTTAAAGTCGCCCGTTTTGGTATATCGTCTGTTATTTCACTGGCCGAAGATCGGCTCATCGAAATGATGCGAAAGCATTATAGTGATCAAACTGGTGAAATTTACCAACCTATTGGGCCTAATATGGAGGATTATCGGGCCAAACGTATTACGGGTTACTTAAATCTCCTAAATCAAATCGTAAATCAGCAATTCACCACTTTGCAAGCGGAAGATTTTGGTCAAGGAAACGAAATCGACAAATACTTTGAAATGCTGCCAACAGATTCTGCATTACGGAAGGATTATGAGCAAATGTTGCAGATGGATTGCCCTACGAAAAAAATAATGTTGCAAAAAGAATTGCGTGGAAAAATGCGTGCAGGAAGTATCGACGTTAACATTATGACAAAATTGGATAAGAGTAATCCAAGTCCAAATGGGGAAGTAAAAGACGAAAATTCAGATGCTATTGCGGCACTAAGAGGTTATGCGAATAGTGATTTGAGTGACTCTTCGATGGTCTTTTCGGCCGGGTTAAACCCTCGACTATTTAATTATCTAGAGCATTGTGAAGATTTTCATACGTTTAAAAAGAAGGTAATCGTGAAGGTGACGGATTTTAGATCGGCCTTAATACAGGGAAAATATTTGGCTAAAAAAGGGGTTTGGGTTAGTGAATTTCGGATTGAATCAGGACTCAATTGTGGCGGGCATGCCTTTGCAACAGACGGATATTTGTTAGGACCGATTTTGGAAGAATTCAAATCCAGAAAACAGGAACTCATCGATACGATTTTCTCTATCTTTCAAAAAGGAGACAAAGCGCCAGCCATAAAGATTTCCGTTCAAGGGGGCATCGGAACCTATGAAGAAGATCATTTCTTACACGATTATTATGCAGTGGACAGCACTGGATGGGGAACGCCCTTCTTATTAGTGCCTGAGGCGACCACGGTGGATCAAGAAACGATGCAATTACTAGCAGATTCGAAGAAGGAAGATATAATTTTAAGTAAAAGCTCTCCTTTAGGCGTACGTTTTAATTATTTAAAGGGCACCAGTGCTTACAAGGAACGATTAAGTAGAATTGAGCATAAAAACCCAGGAAGTCCATGTACGGAGAAACATTTGGCCTTTAATACAGAATTTACGGCTGAACCTATTTGTACAGCTTCGAAAAAATACATCAAATTAAAATTAGCTACTTTAGAGGGAAAGCAAAATAAGGCGGAGGTTTTGGCCAAAGAATGTCTTTGTGTCGGCCTCAGTAATTCAGCAGCCATCACTTACAAAGAAATATTTGTAAAAAAATTGACGGCTGTAACGATGTGTCCAGGACCGAACATCGCGAATTTTTCCCAAATAGTTTCCCTCAAAACGATGATCGATCATATCTATGGACGTATCCAAACTTTGACGAAGGACAGTCGTCCGCACATGTTTTTGGCAGAAATTGAACTCTATGTGGATTACTTAAAAGAGACAATCGAAGAGGAAATAAATACAGACGTCTGGGCAAAGCGGACGAAATATTTTCAAAATTTCACGTCTAATCTTCAATCAGGAATTGATTACTACAAGAACTTACCTTCCTTAGCAAAAAAGAACTTCATTAGTTCCTTGCACACAATGGAAAATGAACTAAACGCGATACGCCAAAAATATGCACTCCAGACCATAGAATCGTAGGTCAAAAGGCTTGGAAACGCTATAAAAATTCGTGTAATTTGTAGCTTATTTTCCAATTTTAACGATTCATTATGTCTATTGCAAAAACCGGCGACCAGGTTGCCGTACACTACACAGGTAAACACACGGATGGTGCTATTTTTGACTCTTCCATAGGAAAAACTCCCCTTGAATTTCAATTGGGTTCAGGTATGGTCATCAAAGGTTTTGATGATGGCGTGACTGGAATGACAATCGGTGAGAAAAAAACCGTGATAATCCCAGCGGCTGAGGCTTACGGAGAACATTCTCCAGAAAACACGGTGACTTTAGAGCGCGCTCAAATTCCTGCACACATCGAATTAGAATTAGGTGCCTCACTATCCATGCACCAAGATGGTGGTCATGTAGTAGAGGTTGTTATCACTGATTTAACCGATTCACATGTAACTTTAGATGCGAATCACCCATTAGCTGGCCGTGATTTAACTTTTGAACTTGAATTAGTATCGATCTCATAAGATATGAAAATTAATTTGCGCTCCTTTGCCCCCCATGGGATGGTTCTTTTGGGTTTTCTTTTGATCGCTTTTATTTATTGTGGACCCGTTCTGCAGGGAAAAGTATTGATCCAACACGATATTCAACAAGCCCAGGCGGCGGCTCAGGAAAGCATACAATACAAACAAAAAACTGGCGAGGATGCCTGGTGGTCGAACTCGATGTTTGGCGGGATGCCTACCTATCAGATTTCAGGGTCTTACCCCTATTCTATTTCTGCCAAAATCGGATCTTTCATTACTAATCTACTTCCCAGCCCCGTGAACTTACTTTTCCTGCAGATGTTAGGAATGTATATTTTGCTTTGGGCGATGGGAGCCTCCCCTATTTTAGGCTTTGCCGGAGCAGTGTTCTACGCCTTTGCGACCTATAATATGGTCATCATTCCAGCTGGACACACTTCGAAAGTATTAGCCTTAGCTTATGCTCCTATCGTTTTAGCGGGTGTTAAATTGGGTTGGGGTAATCG
>CAIVPV010000198.1 GCA_903907915.1 uncultured Cytophagaceae bacterium | reverse complement strand
GGTAGTGGAAGCCTACTTTCAAGAAGTTCCACTTATCATTTTAACGGCAGACCGTCCGAAAGAATGGATTGGACAATGGGATGGCCAAACAATTTACCAAGAAAACCTGTACGGAAATCATTCCAAGGCCTTTTTTGATTTCGAAACGGATGATTGCTCTTTAGCATCTTCAACAGCTTTAGCGCAACCAAGAGGACCGGTGCAGATTAATGTGCCAATAAGTGAGCCTTTTTATCCAGAGCCAGGTTTTGTTTTTGAAAATAGCTCAGCTATTTTCAAAAACAAAAATCTGGCAAAGTTCAAAGTTCAAAGTTCAAAGATAGACTTTAGCTATTTCAACCAGGCCATCTCCTCTGCAGAGAAAATTCTCGTGACCGTAGGTCAAATGGAAGACAATTCGATCTTCGAAACTTTATCTGCTTATGGAATTCCTGTGATAGGGGATGCAAGCTCGAATTGTGGCAGTACCATCGCTCATGATTTGATTCTAGCTGATGAAACGTCATGGCCAGCCTTGCAACCAGACTTGCACATTCACTTCGGAAAATCCTTTGTTTCTAAACGAATTAAGCAATTTTTGCGTTCTAACAAGCCTAAACAATCTTGGCTCATTCACCCGAATCCAATCGGCAGACCTGATCCATTTCTTTGTTTAAGTCATATCGTAAATACAAAGGCGTCGTCGTTTATTGAAGGTGCGGAGTGGAAACAAAAAAACTGGAATGTTTGGAATTCAACTAAAATGTCAACGCTACAGGCTGATTATTTTGCACAACCAAATTGGACCGAGATTCATTTGTACAACCAAATTACAGAGGCGATTGAGCAAGAATCGGCGGAAGTTCATGTAGCTAACTCATTAGCAGTCAGATACATTAATTGGACTTTGGCAAAATTCAAAAAAACGGAGGTCTTTGCAAATAGAGGCACAAGTGGCATTGATGGATGTTTGAGTACGGCGGTAGGAGCAGCCCAAAAAACAGACAAATTATGTATTTCCATTATAGGGGACGTGGCCTTTCAATACGATCGCAATGCGCTTTGGAATAAATACTTGCCCGCTAACTTACGGATTATAGTCTTCAATAATGGGGGCGGAGGTATCTTCCGAAACCTAGATGGGGCAAAAGACCTGCCCGAGTTAGACGAATTTATGGAAACCGAACAAGGTTTTACGGCAGAAAATACGGCTAAAGACGCTAAAATCAGCTATTTTTCAGCTAGCAAAACCAGCGATTTAAAGCTAGATGCCTTTTTCAAAAACAAAGGCCCAGCACTTTTAGAAATTCATACGAATTCAGTCGAAAACGCGGAGGAATTGAAAAGGTATATGGCTTTATTTAAGGCTTGATTTAGCCTGAATTTTGGCCCAATTCTTTAAATACAACTCATTTTTAGGATCTTTTTCTAAAGCCTTCTTCACATAAGAAGTTGCTAAATCCCATTGCATTCGCTGTATGGCTAGATATCCTAAATTATTATAAAGTAAATCGGTATATTTCCCGGTAGCTAAAGCCTTTTTAAAGACCGCTTCCGCTAAATCGATTTCATTCATCTCTTGCATGACTACACCCTTATTTATCAGTGTTTCTACCGAAGTAGAATCGAGGGACAAAGAACGTTCATAAGAAGCCAGAGACCCCGACAAATCCTCTTTTTGCAAAAGAATATCACCTTGAAGCGTCCAATTAGCCGCTGAATCTGGGAAAGATTTCACTAATAATTGAGCGGAAGGCAAAGCCTCATCGAAACGCTCCATGGTTTGCAGCATTTCAGCCTTTTTAAAGAGGGCAGGAGCGAATTTCGAATCTAATTCGATCGCTTTCGAAAAGTCCGCTAAGGCCTCTTCATTTTTTTCTAAGGTTTGATAAATTAAGCCCCGGTTATAATACGCATCCGAGAAATCTGGTTGCTTTCCGATGGCTTCCGTATACCATTTAATCGCTTCATGGTACTCTTTTTCCTTCCATTTCGCATTACCGCGTAAAAAGAAAGCCGTTGCTTCCCGCTTTTCATCTTCCGATGCATTACTACAAGCAAAAAGTACAATAGAGGCAATAAAAATTATCAGGTATTTCATGTTCAGAAAGAAAGTACAATTTAAATAATTCAAATTTCATTCGCATCTTTGTAGCTTAATTAAATGTAAAATTATGGCATACGCAGAAATGTTAACCGATAAAGGGTTAATGAAAATTGAATTCTACACAGAGGATACACCCATCCATGTGAAAAATTTCATCGACTTAGCTGAAAAAGGCTTTTATGACGGTATCTCTTTTCACCGAGTAATCAACGATTTTGTTATCCAAGGAGGTTGCCCAGATGGAACTGGAGCAGGAGGACCGGGATATACTATTCCGTGCGAATTAACTGGAAATAACCAATACCATGATCGTGGCGTTTTATCGATGGCACACCGTGGACCGAATACAGGTGGTTCACAATTCTTTATTTGCCACTCACGTAATAATACGGCACACTTAGATCGTAAGCACACCTGCTTTGGTAAGGTAGTGGAAGGATTAGAAGTAATCGATTTAGTACGTGAAGGAGATAAAATCCAAAGCGTTAAAATCATTCAAGACTAATGCATTTTATCAAAGAAATAGTACATCCACAGATGCGAATCTCCCTTTTTGAGTGGAATTCGAAGTATATCGTGAAGTTCGAAACTCCACAACTGGAGCAGAGCTACAAGTATTCTGTAATGGATTTTTCTTCCCTAAAAGAAATAGAGGAGCTGGTATCCAGCTCCTCTTATCAAGACTTTGTCTTACAGACCTTTAAAAATATGTACGCCGAAATGGCAAAAAACATAGATTAATTTCCTCCTAACCATTTATGGCGTAATTTCAATTGCGCTTCTGTCGGATTAGCATCAGATTCAATAACAAATGCTTTCAAAGGCGTTTGTTGCACCGCCACTAAGAAAGTACGTTCCATTCCATCTCTTTTTACTGAAAACACCAAGGAATCCCCCGGTTTCTTATCAGCTAATAACTTATCGATTCCTGGAAAATCAGCGTTGTTCACTTTAAGTATCTCATCACCTACATTTAATCCAGCCACATAGGCTGCTCCACCTTTATAAATTGAGGTTACGCGACCTGCTGAGATAGAAACCCCTACATAAGGAACTGTTTTCGCTAAGTTCGCATCTGTGAATTGATAGCCAAAAGCCTTAAATATACTCGAATAAGCAGGAGTCTTCACTCCATAAATGTGCGTCTTAAAGAAATCGGCAGCAGAAACTCCGGCCACCTTAGAGAAGGCATCTTCTAATTCCTGATCGGTAAAACCACGACCAGCCTTCAAATAGTAGGTTTGGTATAATAACTTAAATACATCATCTAAACATTTAGCACCCTGCGTTTGCTGAATGATCCACATATTTAATACACCACCTAAAATAGAGCCTTTGTCGTAATAAGAAACGCTAGAGTTACGGGAATTCTCATTAGGGCGGTAATATTTAATCCAAGCATCCCAACTCGCTTCAGCTGCTGATTCCACTTGATTTCCCGGTGTATTTTCAACACCTGCGATTTCATCCCCTAAACCCTTGATATAATCCGCCGTAGAAACCATTCCCGTGCGTTGATTGATCACATCCGCATAATAGCTCGTGATTCCTTCAGATAACCATAAATTATGCGTGTAATTCTCATTTTCATAGTCAAATGGCCCTAAAGCTTTGGGACGAATACGCTTCACATTCCACAAATGGAAATATTCATGCGCTAATAAATTCATAATCCCTTGGTAACCTTTAGTACTTTCATAACCAGAACGAGTGACCTGACAAGTCGTTGAATACAAGTGCTCTAGACCGCCGCCACCCCGATTTAAATTATGTATGATGAACAAATAATGATCACATGGATGTTCTCCTATCACTTTCTGAGCCTCTTCAGCCATCTTTTTTACATCAGCTAGGAATTTGACTGAATCGACTTTCGCTGGGCCATAGAAAGCAATTTGATGAGGAACATTATTCACTTTAAAGTCCCAAACCTTGTGATTCCCAATCTCAATAGGGGAGTCTATCAACTCATCTAGGTTCTTAGCCACATAATTGAAGCCGCCTACATTTTTCATCGCGGTCGACACCTTTTTAAAGTCTTTGTACGGAATAATACTTAATTCCTGAGGTAATGCAGCAAACTTAGGTGCAAACATCAATACGCTGGCTGGATTTATATAACCATGTGCGTCATCTAGAAAAGACGTGCGAACAGACATTTCGTAGGCATACACTCGGTAATTAACAGAAACTTGCTTGAGACCTGGGCTCAGAGAAACACGCCACGTATTTTTGTTTATTTTAGAAATGGCGATTTTTTGTCCAGAAGATTCAGCTGAAACAGACTCTACATTTTTAGCAAATTCCCGAATTAAATAGGATCCTGGTGTCCAGGCAGCCATTTTTAGATCGACAAAATTGATTTCTTTGCTGACATCTACTGTAGTTTTTACTTCAAAATAATGAGAAAAAGGCTCTGACATCCTGATC
>CAIVPV010000197.1 GCA_903907915.1 uncultured Cytophagaceae bacterium | reverse complement strand
CGTTTCAAAATCCGAATAGGTAAATAAAGGATAAACAAAATCAGAGGCCTGATAAACAGACGAATCTTGAATTTGGCGCAAACCATTAGGTAACATAAAATCAAGCGTCTGCTTGCCTGTATAAATAAAATCGGCTCCTAAATCATTCATGGCCCATTTATCTGGCTCAGGTAAATAGAAATGACCAATGGCTTTTAAATCTGCAATCTCGATGGATGCCCGAGAAGAAAAATCCGCAATTACCCGCGGAACTTGATGTCCACCAATCGAAAAAATCTCCGATGTCTTTCTACGGAAATGTGCGAATGGGTGAATAGGGGAATCAAATTTAGGCGAAATACCAGTAAAGACAGGAATGGGATCTTGGGATGAAGCACGTGAGTCGTAGCGACGAACTAAATCTTGCGCTACCGGAATTTCAAATTCTGGATCCTCCGTCAACGAAACACGAATGGTATCGCCTAAACCATCTTCTAATAACGTTCCTATACCCACGGCCGATTTAATCCGACCATCTTCTCCCTCACCAGCCTCTGTAACACCTAAGTGCATCGGATAATCCTTAAATCCTCCGTCTTTTAATTTCTTACTCAATAATCGATACGCTTCGACCATCACCTGTGTATTGGATGATTTCATCGAAAGGACAATATTAAAATAATTCTCATCCTCACAAATGCGCAGAAATTCAAGAGCTGATTGCACCATCCCATTAGGAGTATCGCCATAACGACTTAAGATACGATCAGATAAAGAACCGTGGTTTGTTCCAATGCGCATCGCCGTTCCATATTCCTTACAAATTTTGACTAAGGGCAGGAATTTATCCCGAATACGATCTAATTCAGCTGCATAGGATGCATCGGTATAATCAATTGTCTCAAAACGCTTCTTATCCGCGTAATTACCCGGATTAATACGCACCTTCTCGACAATTCTAGCGGCTAATTCAGCCGCATTAGGCGTAAAGTGTATATCAGCTACTAAAGGCGTATGATAACCTCGCTCACGTAAACCTTTGCGGATATTTTCTAGGTTTTGGGCTTCCTTAACTGATGGAGCCGTAATCCTGACTAATTCACAGCCTGCATCAATCATTCGAATCGATTGCTCGATAGAACCTTGGGTATCCATGGTATCTACCGTGGTCATCGACTGAATTCGAATAGGGAAGTCTGACCCTAAATAAAGATCGCCGATTTGGACAGGAATAGTACTCCGTCTAGTGTAAGAATACAAAGACGACGCATAACGATTACCGTCTGCAATTAAAGGATCCGTGGACAAAGGTAAATTAGACATAGCGGGAATAAAACGCAAAAATAGGCAATTCTACTTCCAAGAACTCTTTTTATGCCCAATTGTTGCGTAATAATAGATAAAAATATAACAAGGAATCAAAATCAGGTAAGCTGACTGTGTATTACCTAGCTGATCTGCTATTTTACCATATAACAAAGGCATCAAAGCCCCGCCCGAGATCATCATAATAATTAAAGCAGAACCTATCTTAGTAAATTTACCTAATCCCTTAATAGCTAAAGGCCATAATGCAGGCCACATCAAGGCATTTGCAAAACCTAAAAGAGCTAAACATAAAACAGAATTAAATCCGGTAAAAGAGATGGCGCCTATTGAAAAAAGGACTCCTAAAATAGCCGAATAATTCAAGGCTTTTTGTTGAGACAAATATTTGGGAATAAAAAAGATACCTATCACGTAACCCACTAACATCCCATATAAGGTATAGGTAGTGAAGATCTTAGCCACATCTTTACTAAAACCTTGTGAAACACCATAATTAATAATCGTGTCGCCCGCAATCACTTCTACACCTACATACAAGAAAAAGGCTACCAGACCTAAGACCAAACTCGGATAAGACCAAACACTCGACTTCGCGTTCCCAGCTTCTTCCACCGTCTCGTCTGCTTCTACTTCAGGTAAAGACGAGAACCACACCCAAACCGCTAAAACAACTAAAACCGCCGTCATAATACCATAAGGCATAATAACGATGGCTAATTTTGAAGTACCAGCGACCGCACTTGACAGAAATAATCCACCAAAAATAAACTGACTTAATATACCTGCCACCTTATTGCAAATTCCCATGACAGAAATTCGTTGTGCCGCTGAATCTGCGGGTCCTAAGATCGTCACATAAGGATTCGAAGCTGTTTGTAGAAGTGCTAAACCAGTTCCAATGACGAAAAGCCCAAATAAGAACATGGGATAATTTTCCATTTGAGCCGCTGGAATGAATAATAAAGTTCCCACAGCCATCGCTAAAAGTCCCAATGACATCCCTTTTTTAAAGCCGGTTTTAGCTAAAACCCAAGAAGACGGTATCGCCATCACGAAATAGGAAATGAAAAAGGCAAAGGTGACTAATAAGGAATCGAAATTGTTTAATTGAAAAGCATCCTTAAAGAAGGCGATCAGCACCGAATTCACCCAGGTCACAAAACCGAAGACAAAGAAGAGAATACCGATAATTAAAAGAGGTCCGTTTACGTTTTTTGATTGATTCATTTGGTTTAGTATTGTTCGTTTAAAGCAAAAATTGGTTGATTTTTTTTCCATTTACCCCGGGTAAAATCAGGGATTTGAATAGGAGCGGAGCCCTTCTTAATAGACTCCTCTGAAAGGGGTGCAATGGCAGACCAGGCCGCCGCATCATATACGTCGATCGGTGGAGCTACCTTCGCTTTAATTGCCTCAATAAAGGCTCTTAAAACAAAATAATCAATTCCTCCGTGGCCCGCATTCTCCGCATCTGCCGAGTGAGCTTTCCATAAAGGATGGTCATATTTGTCTAAATAGGGCTTGGCTTCTTCCCAGCGATGTGCTTTGGCAGAAACACCCTCTAAATAAATCGATTTATTATCTTCCATCCATAATCCCTTCGTTCCTTGAACTCTAAATCCGAGTGAATAAGGACGTGGTGAATTCGTATCATGCGTGATAAGTATGGTTTCTCCGTTTACACACTTAATCATCGTCTGAACAATATCGCCACATTTAAAATTTACACTCGCATTCGGATGATCAGCACCCCCTTTTTCTACGATATAATTATGTAGTCCCAAAGAAGGCGTAGCCATCGACGTTAAATAAGCAAACTGATTACCTCTATTAATATTTAACATTTCAGCCACGGGCCCTAAACCATGAGTCGGATATAAATCCCCGTTGCGATCGACAGAATGCTGTGTACGCCATTTAGCCTCAGAAAAACCTTTCTCTCCAAATTCAACACCTCCACCATAGGCCTGTTTTCCATCATTGAACTTTACTTCGCGTAAATCATGCTGATACCCGCATTGAACGTGATTTAAGGTACCAAACATGCCCTGACGAACCATATTTAAAGTTGCCAGCACATCTCGACGGTAACACACATTCTCTAAAATCATGCAATGAGAACCTGTTTTCTCGTACATATTCACCAGATCCCAGGATTCTTTTAGGGTAACAGTAGCTGAAACTTCAACACCTGCATATTTCCCTTGCTTCATAACTTCTAAGGCCATCGGAACGTGCCATTCCCAAGGAGTAGCAATGACAACACCATCGATATCGTTTCGACTGGCTAAATTTTCAAAATCTTTTTCCGTCTTTCCGTAAACAGCAGGAGCGGGACGTCCTTTGTCAGAAACCATTCTTAAAGCGATTTCAATTGCTTTCGGATCAATATCGCAGATTGCAACAACTTCAACGTCTGGTCGATACATAGCCATTTCCAGATGATTTTGACCTCTTAATCCCACACCGATGAAACCTAAACGCACTTTCGTTTGTTCATCAGGTAGCTGTCTTAAGAAAGTGGGGAATAAAGCGGTACCTGAGCTGTATAGTAAGGAATCAGAGATAAATTTCCTTCTTTTCATTTTATTAATGATAGGTTATAAAAGATGAAATTTAAGGAAAATACTTTAATTTTATAGGAATTTAGAAAAAATGACTGAAGCAACACGCGTTACCGTATTCCGTAAAGAACATTTCAATGCTGCGCATCGTTTGCATAATCCACTTTGGACGGCAGAGAAAAACAAAGAAATTTTCGGTTTATGTAACAATCCGAACTACCATGGACATAATTATGAAATTATTATTCAGGTAACGGGAACAATTGACCCAGAAACAGGTTATGTAATTGATACAAAGTTTTTATCAGATTTAGCGCAAACAGAAGTGTGCAAAAAATTTGATCACAAGAATTTAAATTTAGACGTGCCTGAGTTCGCAGATTTAAATCCTTCAGCAGAAAACATTGTCATCGTTATTTATAATAAAATGAGGGCTAAACTCCCTTCTAAATTAGATTTAAAAATCAGATTATATGAAACCGAACGAAATTTCGTTGAATTCCCTGCTAATTGATAATGACCATTTCTTGTTAAATGACGAGGAAATTGGGGACAATCATGTAGCCACCTCTATCGAAACACCGATGAGGGAGGATGCATTTGATCTTTCTGATTCAGAAAAAATAGCCATCATTGAATCTCATTTCCGTGAAATCATGTTGACCTTAGGTTTAGACCTGACAGATGATTCTTTGCGCGGAACTCCTAAGCGAGTAGCTAAAATGTACATCCAAGAGATATTTAATGGATTAAATCCAGCTAACGAGCCTAAAATCGCCTTATTTGATAATAAATATGGCTATAATGAAATGTTGATCGAAAAGAATATTTCTTTCTATTCGAATTGCGAACACCATTTTGTACCCATCGTAGGTAAAACACACATTGCGTACATTTCATCGGGTCAAGTAATTGGGTTGTCGAAATTGAATCGCATTGTTCAATATTTTGCTAAAAGACCTCAAGTTCAAGAGCGTTTGACCATGCAAATTGCTAAATTCCTTCAAAAGGTATTAAAAACGGATCACGTGGCGGTTTTCATCGATGCAAAGCACTTGTGCGTTTCTTCGAGAGGTGTTAAAGATGATGCTACTTCTACGATTACCTCGTATTATGGAGGTAAATTCCAAGACGAGAATACTAAAAGAGAATTCTTACAGTCCATCCAAGGTTAATCATGGGAAAATACGTTATTGTAGGTGCTAGCCAAGGTATTGGTGAGGCCATTGCCGCTGCTTTGATTGCTAAAGGCCATGAAGTCATTAATTTTTCTCGAAATCCTACCGGCATTTCGGGAGTTGTGAATTATACATGGGATGCCCTAGGATCTGACGATTCAGCTTTAGCAGCCATAACAGGCCCCTTGGACGGAATTGCCTATTGCCCAGGAAGCATCAACTTAAAGCCCTTTCATCGTTTAACGTCAGCAGATTTTGAAAAAGATTTCCAAATAAATGTTTTGGGTGCGGTACGAGTGATTCAAGCTTTATTACCCGCTTTAAAACAGTCAGAAACTTCATCTATTGTATTATTTAGTACAGTCGCTGTGCAGACGGGAATGGGATTCCATGCTTCCATTGCGAGTGCAAAAGGAGCCATAGAAGGTTTGACTAGATCATTAGCAGCTGAATTATCAGCTAATAAAATTCGGGTAAATGCCATTGCGCCCTCCTTGACTTTAACTCCATTAGCTGGAGCCTTATTAAATTCACCGGAAAAAATCGAAGCAGGAGGAAAACGCCATCCGCTAGGGCGTGTGGGTCAAGCGGAGGATGTAGCTAATTTAGCGGCATTCCTTTTAGACTCAACTAATTCGTGGATTACAGGTCAAATTATGGGAGTAGATGGGGGAATCGGTTCCTTAAAGACGAATTAAGAACGAGCTAACGTTTCGTTAAAATGTTTTTGGTTTAAGGCCAAATTCATCTGATTCCATGCTATTTTCTTCGAAAAGGCCTCTTTTCGTATCGCACAATCCGAAATCGAACAATGGTTACAGCACTCATCTAAACAAGGGTCTGCATGTACAAATATCTCTACATGAGTGGCCTGCAGGTCGCCTAGCATCTGTTCAAAGCCGTGAATTTCTTCATGGGTTCTATTCAAATCCCAATACCGAGGCAATGTCAAATGGCAATCAATATGTAAATCGCCTCCATATTGTTGGACACGCAAATTGTGCAAGTCAATCCATTCTTCTTTTTTATTCGCAACAATCCAATTCGTTACTTTTTCAAACAAAGCAGGATTCGTCTCATCCATTAAGGCTGCCACCGATTCTCTTATTAAATTTATTCCTTGCCAGCACATAAACCCAGCAAATAAGAAGGAGGCTACTGAATCTACCCAATACCAATGCGTAAAATAGGTAATGGCTAAGGCAAGCACTACTAAAATACCATTATAGGCATCTAAGCGAAGGTGCTTACCATCTGCGATTAAGGCGGGAGAGTGGGAGGAGCGTCCTTTTTGGACTAAAAAATAGCCCAAAACTCCATTAACTGCCGCTGAAATAAAAGATACTCCAATACCCAAATCCAAGTTTTTAAGTTCTGGTGATGAATACAAATGCTCTGAGGCATGTAAGAAAATATAGGCTGAGGCTAATAAAATAAGTACTCCTTCTAATCCAGACGCAAAAAATTCAATTTTTCCGTGGCCATAGGGATGATTCAAATCTTTAGGTAAAGAGGCTAAATAGATCGAGTAATAGGCAAAACAGGCCGCGACCACATTAATAATTGACTCTAGGGCATCCGTTAATAAAGTCGTGGATCCACTAGCATAGTAAACCGCAAACTTCGCTACCATGATCAGTACCGAAACGACAAAAGAAAGAAGGACAAGCCGCTGTTTCATTACCACAAAGATAGTATTTTTACCGGATGGAAAAGGAAAACAATCCCTGGAAAACAATCGGGCAGGAAACGGAATATGAGAATGCTTGGATTCGGGTGGAACACCACCAAGTGTTGAATCCAGCTGGAAATCCAGGTATTTATGGAAAAGTGCACTTCAAAAATACCGCCATTTCGATTGTTCCCGTAGACTCAGACGGATATACTTATTTAGTGGGGCAATACCGTTACACACTGGATAACTATTCATGGGAGGTACCTGAAGGGGGATGCTCCATCGAATCAGGGGAATCTATAGTAGAGGCTGCTAAACGCGAACTTTTGGAAGAAACAGGGCTTGTCGCTACAGAGTGGAAAGAACTAGGGGAGGTCTACCTATCGAATTCAGTTAGTGATGAGAAAGCGGTAATGTATTTAGCCCAAAACCTGAGTCAACACCAAGCCTGCCCAGAGGAAACAGAAATATTAAAAATTCGAAAACTCCCACTGAAAGACGCTATAGAAATGGCTAAAAATGGAGAAATAACAGACGCATTAAGTGTTCTGAGTCTATTAAAGATCCCAGCTTTGCATCTGTTTTAATTCATCATAATCAGTCAAATCATATTTAATAGGAACGATACTGACATAATTCTCCGCTAAAGCATCCAAATCCGTATTGTTGTTCAAATCCTCATTGAATAAATCCCCGTCCATCCAATAATAAGGCTTTCCATAAGGATCTTTACGCTCTTCAAATCGCTCTCTAAAGATGGCATTGGCTTGTTTAACTACTTTAACTCCTTGTAATGGCACAGAAGAATGTGCAGGGAAATTCACATTTAACGTTAAACCTTTAGGCAGACCATGAACTAATACTTGCTGGCAGATTTTAATAATATAATCGTGGCAGTGAGAAAAATTCGCATCAGACGCAAAGTCGCAAAGCGAAAATCCAATGGCGGGAATACCTTCCATAGCTGCTTCTATCGCTGCAGACATCGTTCCTGAATATAAAACGGCAATCGAAGCATTCGACCCGTGGTTAATTCCAGAAACAACCAAATCAATCTTTCTATCCTTTAAAATCTGGTGCTTACCTATCTTCACACAATCAGCCGGGGTTCCTGAACATTTATAGGATTGGATATGATCTCCAAAATCATTCGTCTTAACCACGCGCAAAGGTTCACCCAATGTAATCGCGTGACCCATTCCCGATTGATGTGTATCAGGAGCAACCACCACGACTTCGCCCATTTCAGACATAATCTCAGTGAGGACACGGATACCTTTGGAATAGATCGAATCGTCGTTTGCGATGAGAATAAGAGGTTTCATATTTGCTATTTTGGATGCAATTTACAAATTTTGGCAATGATTTTACGTAAAGCGACGCTCGAAGATATACCCACCATACAAGAAATTGCAGAGGAAGCCTGGAGGCCTACTTATGGGCATATTTTGACAGAGGAACAGACCTTGTATATGATTCCGATGATGTACAATACGGATTTAATTAGCGCGCAAATCGACTTGTTTTCAATGCTCGAGATGGATGGACACGCCATAGGCTATTGTGCGTTTGAAAAAACCTCTGACACGGATGGAAAATTACATAAACTCTATTTGCGTCCCTCTATAAAACAAAAAGGTGCAGGAAGCTTTATAATCGAGCAAATAAGCAATCAGGCCCGCTTATTAGGCCTTACATCTATCTATTTAAATGTAAATAAATTAAATTCTGCTGTCACTTTTTACCTCAAAAAAGGATTTACAGTAGATCGTGAAATGGTCTTAAACATAGGCAATGGCTACGTCATGGACGATTATGTGATGCGATTATTCCTATAGCCTTTTCAATTAAGAACCTGATTTGACCTTCTGGATCTTGTGAGAATTCCTGCGTAATTCGATTCGCTAAAATTGCATTCAACGAAATCATTTCGTGACCCATTGCACCTGCAAAAGCATAATAAGCCGCTGTCTCCATTTCAATGTTGGTGATTTCTTGTTCACCTAACTTAGCAGCAGCGACTTTTTCTAAAAAATCGGGTCTTATCGAATGCATTCGAATCGTACGACCCTGCGGAGCATAAAATCCTGGTGCCGTTAAGGTAACTCCATTATACGCTTTCAACGGCGCAAATTGAGCGCAAAGTGAAGCACTAGCTTTGGCTGCATATAGAGGCAATGGATAATCAATGGCTTTTGTCCATCGAGCAAGGACTTCTTCTGGCATAGACTGTGCCGAATCAAAGCCGTAAAACTGAGCCAAATTATCAAAGCCTATCGCAGCTGTAGAAACTAAAATTGAATCAACAGGAATGTGCGCTTGAATACTTCCTGATGTACCTATCCGAATTAAATGGAGGGATCTTTTCTCTGCTTTTTCTGTCCGCGTTATAAAATCAATATTAACTAATGCATCTAGTTCGTTCATCACTATTTCCACATTATCTGCCCCAATACCACTGGATACTACCGCGATTCGTTTACCACCTAACAGGCCTAAATGCGTCACAAATTCCCGTTTTTGAATCATCTCAGTCACCTCATCGAAATAGTGAGACACCGTAGGAACGCGCTCAGGATCCCCTACAAGAATAAGGGTATCTGGAATTTGATCAGGACGTAAGTTCAAATGATAGGAACTACCATCCGGATTTATAATTAAGTCAGTGGGAGAGAAATAGGTCATGCGCAAATTTATTGATAATTTTCCAATGTAATTAGCCATTCATGAAAAGCACCAAATCCGAAATACATCTGAAACTACGTTCTCTTTTGGAGAAATCCCTAGAAGAGGCTCGTAGAGAGTATATTTTGGCCAAAGAATCCCGCGATTCTGATACAAAAAGTAGTGCCGGTGATAAATTTGAAACGGGTCGTGAAATGATGCAAAGGGAGATGGATAAGTTAAGTGCTTTGGTAGATAATACGCTTAATTCCATAGCTAAATTAGACCGACTAACCGATTTACCTGCTTCGGCGGTTATATCAGAGGGCAGTTTAGTAGTGACAGATCAAGAAACGTATTATATATCCATTGGATATGGCAAGTTAGATTCTGTTTATGCCATTTCTGTCGAATCACCACTCGGAGTAGAATTAAAAGGAAAAAGAGTAGGGGAGTGTATCGAAATGCGCGGCCGAAAAATCACAATAAAATCCATCTTATGAAAAATGTGCACTATTTCTATCTTTTACTCTCCTTAGTAGGAGGCAGTTTCACCTTTTACTTTGTGTATGAAGGGATGATGCTAAACAAGGGAAAATTCGATGTAATTGATTTTGTCCAAAGCACTTGGACATCAAACCCCTATGCTAAAAGTTTAAGTTGCGATTTTTGGACCGGTGCAATAGCTGGTACCTTTTTTATACTGATAGAGGGATTGCGTATTAAAATCAAATACCTGTATCTTTATTTGTTAGCAACTGTTTTAATTGGATTTGCCTTTGCATTCCCTTTATTTTTATTTGCTAGACACCGTCAATTAGCCTAATATATTATATGGAAGAATACATTTTGACCTTTCCGGAGGCCACTCAGAAGATTTTAATTGATGTTCGAGACGCCATTCGATCTGTTGTACCTGAAGGAACGGAAGAAACAATGTCCTATGGAATGCCCACCTTTAAATTAAATGGGAATCTGATACATTTTGCCGCCTGGAATAACCATTTGGGCTTTTATCCGACCCCGAGCGGGATAAAGAATTTTGTACAAGAACTAGCGCCCTATGAAGGGTCAAAAGGGGCAATCAAGTTCCCATATCACTCGCCTATGCCTTTGGAACTGATAAAAGAGATTACCATTTTTCGAGTTCAAGAGAATTTAACTAAAAAGAAAAAAGACTCATGATTGAGCCTTTTTTTGTTTTTCGATCTTTTCTGTTCGTTTAAAAGATTTAAATCCTAGTTCCGGCGAATACCCTACCGATTGTTTGGAATAATATCCTTTGTCATTGTATGGGCGTTTTCTAGGATGTTCTTTACATTCTGATGAACAAGCACCTTCCATTTCTTTTAGACAAGCGGGGCAAATCGCTAAATGCTCATTACATTCTGGATTTGCACAATTGACCATATGATCTGATTTTGTTTGGCATACATGACAGGTAGAAACCACTTCTGGATTAACCGAATTAACAGCGGTGGCCACCCGGTTATCGAATACATAGCAAGAACCGTCAAAATCCTCGCCACCTTCTTCTAATCCATATTTAATAATGCCACCATGCAATTGATAGACATCTTTAAATCCTTTTTCTAATAAATAGGCAGATGCTTTCTCGCATTTAATTCCTCCCGTACAATACGTAATTACTTTTTTATCCTTCAAATGTTCAATCTCTTTCATGTGATCGGGCAAATCACGCAGATTTTCCATGTCAAAAGTATAGGCCCCTTTAAAGCGTCCTAATTCGTGTTCGTAGTTCGAACGCATATCGACTAAAACTACATCAGGATCATTCTTCAATAATTGCTTGAATTCTTTCGGCTTCAAATGCTTCCCGGTTCTAACGCGAGGATCAACCCCTAAATCTGAGTGAACAATTTCATTCTTCACCCTCACATGAAGCTTATTAAATGTATGGGCTTCATGGTAATCAATTTTGAAGTCAAAATCGGAACCAGTAAAAATCGGATCAGATTCCAGCCATTGCATATACGTATCGCAATCTGCTTTTAGCCCTGAAACAGTTCCATTCAAACCTTCTTCAGCAACGATAATCCGTCCCAAAAGGTTGTTTTCAATACAAAAAAGGTGATGTTTTACCCGGTACTCTTCCGGATTCGGAATAGGAGTATAGTTATAGTAAAGCAATACACTGTAAGGTTTCATCTTCAACATGATTTACAGATTAAACAAAAAATTAAGTGACGATGGGGAGATTCGAACTCCCAAACCT
>CAIVPV010000196.1 GCA_903907915.1 uncultured Cytophagaceae bacterium | reverse complement strand
GAAAAAAGAGCCGTAAAAGACTCCGCAGAACACGCTGGAGCACGTGAAGTGTATATGGTACACGAACCTATTGCTGCGGCAATCGGTATCGGAATTGATATTGAACAACCGAATGGATCACTTGTAGTAGATATCGGAGGAGGAACCACGGAAGTGGCTATTATTTCTTTGAGCGGTATCGTAGTAGAAAACTCAATTCGCGTAGCAGGGGATGAGTTCACTCGTGACATTAAGGATTATTTATTAAGAGAACATAAATTAGTTATCGGTGAGCGTTCTGCTGAGCAGATCAAGATTCAAGTAGGATCTGCTTTGCCAGAATTAGAGAATCCTCCAGCGGATTTTGAAATTCGCGGCCGTGATCAAATGACAGGTATCCCTAAGGAAATACTAATCAATTATTCGGAGATTGCGTATGCTTTAGATAGCTCGATTACGAAAATTGAGGTGGCGATTATGGAGACTTTACAAAGAGCTCCAGCTGAATTATCTGGCGATATTTTCCACAACGGTATTCATTTAGCGGGTGGTGGTGCGATGTTGCACGGATTAGATAAGCGTATCGAGAAGAAGACGCAATTGAAAGTACACGTGGCGGATGATCCTTTGAAGGCGGTAATTCGCGGAACTGGGGAGATCTTGAAAAACTTAGAGAAATACCGTGCGGTATTGATTACCTAGTAGGGGATGAATCAACTGTTTGAGTTTTTATTGCGTCAGCGAAACCTGCTCTTGTTTGTTCTGCTGCAGGGGATCAGTCTTTGGTCTGTGTTTACTTACAATAATTACCAGCATACCCTTTATTTTAATACGACGAATGCCTGGGCCGCGTCTATTTTATCCACCCGACAAGAAGTGGCATCTTACCATCAATTGCGGGAAATCAATGGGGAATTAGCCTTAGAGAATCAAAAATTACATCAACAAATTTTTCAATTGCAGGCGCAAGTACAACAGAAGGCTGATCTTCCGGTCTTTTTTAGCACAGCTGCCTTAGATCGCTACAAACCCATTGCTTGTAAGGTGATCGATCAGAGTACCCGAAATTCCCAAAACTATTTAACCATCGAAAAAGGCTACAAAGACGGCATTAAGCCCGGAATGGCCGTAATTTCTTCGACTGGAATTGTGGGGAAGGTGATTTCATGTACCCCGGATTTGGCTTTAATCGTATCTGTTTTACATACAAGTAATACGGTTTCTGCGAAAATCAAATCATCCGGCGAACTAGGCTACCTTAAATGGCCAGGCTACCAGACTGAAGTGGCAGAGCTGATGGATGTATCCAAATACAAGAAAGTAGTTAAAGGCGATACTATCGTCACCTCCGACTATAATGCGGTGTATCCTCCTAATATTCCGATTGGGATTGTGGCTAAAGTGGGTTTGCAGGATGACGGCACTTTCCATGACATTAAAGTAATGTTATTGACTCATTTCTCCACACTGCGTTATGTGTATGTGATTGAGAATAAATTTTCGGGACAGCAGGAGAAATTAGAACAAGCTAAACCTAAAATCGACTAACATGAGCGCAAATTTTCAATACAAGTGGTTGATTGCGGTGGTTGTATCGATCGTCGTGCAATTGTTATTCTTGCGGGATTTGGCCTTATTTTATTATGGATTTTGCTTCATCTATTTATGGGCTATCGTGAAAGCACCGATTGATACGCCGCCTGTTTATCTAATTTTAGGCGGGTTCGCCTTAGGCTGGTTATTAGATATCTTTTATAATACGCACGGCATGCATGCCTTTGCAACGGTTTTAGTGGCTTGGTTGCGACCAGCTATCTTTAAATTTTTGACACCTGCGAATGGGTATGATGAGCGGTCGTCTATTAGTCTGGATGAGATGAAATGGATGTGGTTTTTCCCCTATTTAGGTATGATGTTGTTCACGCATCATCTCGTCTTGTTTCTTTTAGAGGCAAGTAATGCAAGTTTATTCGGACTCAGCCTGCTGAAGGCATTTGTAAGTACCCTTTTGGGACTTATCGTATTTACTTTGTTAGAATTATTTAACAAAGGCAAATAAGTCTTTTTGTCATCTTTCATTCTTGGCGTTTAAATTGTAAGCATAGGGATATCTTATAGATAAACCGCCATGAGTACAGAAACAAGTTCAGTCATCGCGCTGACAGAATCGCAATCAAGATCACTCTTCGAAAAAGAGTTTGTGCCTCACTTGGATGCGATGTATAATTTTGCCCTTCGACTGACGAATGACGAGGATGATGCGCATGATTTAGTGCAAGATACGTGCATGCGCGCGTTTCGTTTTATCGGGTCTTTTGAGCCTGGTACCTATGCCAAAGCCTGGTTATTCCGCATTCTCAAGAATAACTTCATCAACGATTACCGAAAAAAATCCCGAGGTCCATCCAAAGTAGAATTCGAATGGGTGGAGCAATCTTTTGCCGGGGACGACGATCCGGAACCCGCTTTTCAAGCGGATTTGAAGGCTGAAACGGTGAATGAAATGCTAGGGGATGAAATCACGACGGCCATACAGGCTTTACCTGTTGATTTTAGGATGATCATCATCCTGTGTGATTTAGAGGAGTTTAGCTACGAGGAAATGGCCAAAATTCTGAATATTCCCATCGGTACCGTGCGTTCCCGTCTCCACCGAGCTCGTGCCTTTTTAAAAGAAACCTTAGCCTCCTATGCGGAAAAGAAAGGCTATAAAACTGACATGTTGTCAGCCTAGTCAGGAACTAATTTAGTTGAAGCTATGTTATAAAAACTATGAAGACGAATTGTTCCCACCAATCTGATTGCATGAAGCTGATCCAACGAATCTTGGATAAGGAAGCGACTGCGGAGGAAGAGTCAACATTTTTAGCTAACAAGGATCAATGCTTGCCTTGTAAAGAAGGACATGAGCTAGAATTAGCTTTACGTAAAGCATTAAAATCCTCCTGCCACTCGAAATGCCCATCCAGTTTGATAGATAGCATTCGTTTAAAAATATCATCGATTCTACTGCTTATATTGCTCTTAATTCCCTTATTTTGTTGGTTCATATAATCATCAGAATTTTTGGAAGGCAAACTCATCATATTTTCCGCCCCTTCGGGCTCCGGTAAAACTACCATAGTTAAAGAATTATTAGCGCGCAATGCTGATTTAGGCTTTTCTATCTCGGCATGTACGCGTGATAAACGGGGTCGCCATGAGGAGCACGGAAAGGATTATTATTTTTTAACGCCCGATGACTTTCGCCAGAAAATTGCAAATGATGAATTTGTGGAATGGGAAGAGGTCTATTCTGGTGCCTATTATGGAACGCTGAAATCAGAGATTGAGCGCATTTGGGCGACAGGAAAGCACGTGATTTTTGATGTGGATGTTCGTGGAGGCTTGGCCTTGAAAAAATATTACGGGGATCGCGCTTTAGCGGTTTTTGTGAAGGTTCCTACCCTCGAAATGCTGGAAGATCGTTTGCGTTCACGTGGCACAGAAGACGAAGAGGCTTTGTCGAAGCGTATATTTAAGATGAAATTTGAGTGGTCTTTTCAGGATCAATTTGATGTTATTTTAGTTAATGACAAGCTGGAAGATGCGGTCGCTGAGGCGCAGGAATTATTTGATAAATTAACTAAATAATGAAAGTAGGCCTGTTTTTTGGTTCGTTTAACCCGATTCATCAGGGTCATTTGATCATTGCGCAGGCCGTGTTGAATCAGACGGAGGTAGACCAAATCTGGTTCGTCGTTTCTCCCCAAAATCCACATAAAAAATCCAAGAGTCTCTTGCACGAGTTTGATCGTTTAGATCTAGTGGACCGGGCTATTGCAGATAATTTTGCTTTCAAATCATCTGATATCGAGTTTCATTTACCCCGTCCTTCTTATACGATAGATACGCTGGTTCATTTAGCCGAGCGTCATCTGGAGACCGAATTCAAACTCATTTTAGGGGGCGATAATTTAGAACAGTTCAAAAGCTGGAAAAACTACCACCAAATACTTGATTATTATGGCCTCTATGTCTATCCACGAGGAGAAGAGCCAAGCTCAGATTTGTGGGAACATAAGAACGTTCAGCGGATCGAGGCACCTGTTTTACATATTTCAGCTACCTATATTCGGGCCTGCATTCAACAAGGGCAATCCATTAAATATCTAGTTCCTGATGAAGTGGAGGCCTTAATCTCTACTAAAAACTTCTACCTTTAGGCCTTTCCGCCTAATCGATGAATTCCTATTTTTCTCGTTTTCCTTTTGTCCGAATCGTCCTGTTTTGGATGTTGGGAATCCTATTTTCAGGAAGTCATTATTGGCTGTTTCTTTCATCCCCTTTACTTTTCTTCCCCTCTCGTATTGTAAAAAGTATAGGCATTTCGGCATTGCTGGTCGCTAGTTCGATGGCCTGGACTGATCATCTAAAACCCCTGGTAAGCGTGCTCCCTAGCGACGCCTGGGTTTTTCAAGTGGAAGGTCAGGTGGAGCAAAAACCTAAATCTTGGTCCGTTTTAGCTCGCTGTGTAGGTACTCGGAATTCCTCAGCGATTTGGAGCGCGAGTCCTGGATTGTATCGGTTGTATATGACTAATCAAATTGCGAGGCCTAGGTCAGGGGATGTCTATGAAGTTCGCGCAGGATTAAAGCCGTTTCCTGTACCACTCTTCCCACATGAGAAAAATTGGCGAGAGTATTATTCGTTGAAGGGCATTGGGGGATCGGCCTATGTTTCGCTGGATCGAATTCGGCTTTTGCGGAAAGGTGTGGAGGAAGTGAGCTTTTTCGAAATGGCTCAGGGCTATTTTGTTAGTTTGTTAGAGCGCGCATTTGAGCCGGGCCGTGATCGGGATGTCGCGGAGGCGATGTTGTTAGGGGTGAAGACGAAGATCGATTTTGAAACGCTGTCCACGTATTCGGCTCTAGGTGCGATTCATATTTTGTCGGTTTCGGGACTTCATGTGGGTCTTTTGTATATGGGCCTTTCCTTGATTTTTGGTTTTATATTGAAGCGCCGGCCGGTGGGACCCTATGTTTTTTTTGGGTTGATGATGGCCTTGCTTTGGTGCTATGCGGGGATTAGTGGTTTTTCTTTGCCGGTGCTGAGGTCCGCGTGGATGTTTTCGGTGATTTTATTTGCCAAAACCTTCCTCCACAGACAAGAGAGTCTGAACACCCTCGCCTTTAGTGCTTTTGTGCTGCTGTTTATTCATCCAGCCTCTCTGTATGACCCAGGCTTTCAACTATCTTATTTAGCGGTTTGGGGATTAATCGCCTTTCAGCAACGTTGGGCTAGGCTATTTCAGTTTACAGGTTGGTTTCGCTGGCCTTTGACCCAAATTTGGGAATTAACCTGTGTCGCTTTAGCTGCCCAAGTACTTACCTGGCCATTGATCGTGTATTATTTTCATCAATTGCCGCACCCGGTTTCCTTTTTTCTACTCAATCCCTTTTTGATTCTTTTCTCTTCTATTGCGCTCTTTTTAGGTTTTTTGCTACTGGGGATTGGTTCTTTTTTGCCCGAATGGGCCTTTCAGCCATTGGCTTATTTACTTTCAACTAGTTTTCGGTTACTGCATGGATTGATGTTTCAATGGGTGGAGCGCTTTACCTCAGTGATTCCTTTTTTGCGCATTTCGCCCCTTGAAATTTTGGGATATTTTATGGCTATTGCCCTCTTAGTTTGGGCGCCTCGTAGGTGGAAAGGTTATGCACTCGTTAGTTTGTTGTTTTGGCAAACAACGGAAACAAAACCAGCGGCGTACCTGAGTACTTTAAAAGGCGAGGCAGTTTGGGTTGAAAAATCAGGACGACATTCCATTGCCTCCTTACCAGCAGCTGTCGAACCTGCCTGGATTCAAGCACATCTAAGTCCTATGTGGGCGAATGAAGGGGTGAAAGATACGTTGACGCGGCGCTGGCCTTTAGAAGGAAATATTCAATGGAATTACCATGGCAAGCATTTTGCCTATGTCCGACAACCCACGGAAGGTAGCGGGCAATCCTATTTGATTTTGGGAAAAGAGATAAAATACAAAAACCCGTTCTGGCTAAAAAGTTGGCGGGGTGCCACTTGGTATTTTTTGAAGAAACCGTCTGCTTATTGGATGGGGATTTTGAAGCCGTATCTGCCGCGGCGCTATTATTTCTTGGATGAGCGGCCTGCTATCCAATTATAAAAAAAGGCTGCCGGTGAGGGCAGCCTTTCGGAAATTAGCTTGGCTTCTTCTCGTTACGCTTACGCTCACTTGGATCTAACCAAATTTTACGCATACGCAATGATTTCGGAGTGATTTCTAAGTATTCATCCTTTTGGATAAACTCCATACACTCTTCTAATGAGAAGTTTAATTTAGGAGCAATTTTTGCGTTTGTGTCTGTACCAGACGCACGCATATTCGTTAATTGCTTTGATGCTTGAAGGTTCACTTCGATGTCATTTTGGCGATTATGCTCACCTACAACCATTCCAGTGTAGATTTCTTCACCTGGATCGATGAAGAACACCCCTCTATCTTGTAATTTATCAATGGCATAAGGAATAGCAGGACCTGTATTCATCGAGATCAATGATCCGTTGATACGGCCTGGAATCGCTCCTTTAAATGCTTCGTATTGAATAAAACGGTGGGCCATGATCGCCTCTCCGAAGGTAGCCGTTAACACTTTCGAACGTAATCCAATCAAACCACGGGATGGAATGTTGAATTCTAAGTGTTGCAAGTCACCTTTAGGTTCCATGATCAATAACTCGCCTTTTCCTTGAGTCGCTAATTCGATTACTTTACCAGCTACTTCTGCAGGAACGTCTACTACTAATGATTCGATCGGCTCTAGGCGCTCGCCATTTTCTCCTTCTTTGTAGATAACCTGAGGCTGTCCTACTTGTAATTCATAACCTTCCCGACGCATCGTTTCGATTAATACGGATAAGTGAAGAATACCACGACCAAAGACTAAGAACTTATCTTCGCTATCTGTCGTAAGCACTTTTAAGGCTAAGTTTTTCTCCGTCTCTTTGAACAAACGATCACGTAAGTGACGAGATGTCACTAATTTACCCTCCTTACCAAAGAAAGGGGAGTTGTTAATCGTAAACAACATGTTCATCGTAGGCTCATCGATAGCGATACGCTCTAAAGCCTCTGGATTTTCCGCATCAGCGACTGTGTCACCAATTTCGAAATCTTCGATACCTGTAATGGCACAAATCTCACCACACTCAACTTTATCTACTTTTACTTTTCCAAGACCTTCGAATACTTGAAGTTCTTTAATACGCATTTTCTTCGTTGAACCATCCGCTTTACATAAGGCAATTTGCATTCCTTCTGTTAACGTTCCACGCTCTAAACGACCGATCGCGATACGACCCACGAATGAAGAATAGTCTAATGACGTAATCTGCATTTGTGGTGTTCCCTCTTGTACTTTAGAAGCTGGAATGTGCTCAATAATCGCATCTAACAAAGGAATGATATTATCTGTTGGTTGTTTCCAGTCAGTACTCATCCATCCTTGCTTAGATGAACCATAGATACAAGGGAAGTCTAATTGATCTTCAGACGCATCTAGGTTAAACATCAAATCGAATACACTTTCGTGTACTTCGTCCGGGCGACAGTTTTCTTTATCTACTTTATTTACAATCACGATAGGCTTTAAACCTAAAGCAATTGCCTTAGATAAAACGAAACGTGTTTGTGGCATAGGGCCTTCGAAAGCATCCACTAATAAGATAACACCATCGGCCATACGTAGAACGCGTTCTACCTCACCGCCAAAGTCGGCGTGACCAGGTGTATCAATAATATTAATTTTTACCCCGTTATAACGAACAGATACGTTTTTAGACGTAATTGTAATCCCTCTTTCTCTCTCTAAGTCGTTATTGTCAAGGATCAAATCTCCGAATTCTTGATTTTCTCTAAAAATCTTGGAGGCATGAATGATTTTGTCAACTAGGGTCGTTTTACCGTGGTCAACGTGGGCAATAATGGCAATGTTGCGAATGCTTAGCATAAAAATGTATTCGTTGAATGAAACGAAATTCCTTTAATTGGGAAATTCAAGGTGCAAAGGTAGGTAATATTTCTTTGAAAAGTACTATTAGCAAATTAAGAAACAAGTGCTTTCGGATTATTTTTCGTAGGACGAGCAACACTGTTCACTTGGATTTTTGCTAAAATGCCTGCTGCATCGATTCCGCATAGGGCATAAAGTTCTTTTTGTTCCCCGTGCTCGATGATTTCGTCGGGAACTCCTAGGCGAATTAGTTGTGAGGTATAGCTATGGTCGACCATGAATTCAGCAATGGCTGAACCGAATCCGCCTTGAATTGCGGCGTCTTCTACGGTGATGACTTTCTTAAATTCTTTAAAAATGCGATGTAATAATACTTCGTCTAAAGGTTTTACAAAGCGCATATCAAATAAGGCAGGTTTTAGTCCTTGAGCACGTGCAGCTTCGCAAGCAGCGATTGCTTCATTACCAATATGTCCAATGGACAAGATGGCGATTTCTTCCCCCTCCAATAATTGGATCCCTTTACCTATTTCAATTTCTTCCAAGTCAGTTCTCCATGCGGGCATCACACCTTCGCCCCGAGGATAGCGAATAGTAATCGCTTTCTCCTGGTTTTTGAAGGTATCTAAAGAAGCCGTATACATAATGTTGCGTAGTTCTTGCTCATTGCGAGGAGCTGCCACAATCATATTAGGCACACAACGCATAAAGGCTAAATCAAGTAGACCATGGTGCGTAGGCCCATCTGCTCCCGCTAATCCTGCACGATCTAAACAAAAGATGACCGGTAGTTTTTGCAAACAAACATCATGTACGACCTGGTCGTAACCGCGTTGCATGAAGGAACTGTAGATGTTACAGAAGACGGTTAAGCCTTGGGTAGCCAGTCCAGCGGAGAAAGTAACGGCATGTTGTTCCGCAATTCCCACGTCAAAAGCGCGATCAGGCATAGCTCGCATCATAATATTCATGGAAGATCCCGATGGCATCGCCGGCGTGATACCCATGATTTTAGGATTCTTTTCGGCTAATTCTAATAGCGTATGGCCAAAAACCTCCTGGTATTTAGGTGGCTGCGGATCATCGAACGTTTTCTTATGAATTTCACCTGTCGTTTTATCAAATTTACCTGGCGCATGCCAAAGAGTTTGATCTTTTTCGGCAAGTGAATACCCTTTTCCTTTGGTCGTTATGCAATGCAAAATCTTCGGTCCAGGAATATCTTTTAAGTCATTTAAGACGGTCGTTAAATTATCGATATCGTGACCATCAATCGGGCCAAAATACCGCAAATTAAGCGATTCAAATAAGTTGCTTTGTTTTAAAAGCGTGGCTTTCAATCCATTTTCAATCTTCGAAACAATCTCTTGCGCCGTCTTTCCGAATTTGGACATCTTTCCTAACAGATTCCAAACATCATCTTTGACCTTATTATAGGTATGTGATGTGGTAATATCAGTTAAATACTCTTTCAAGGCCCCCACATTCGGGTCGATTGCCATGCAATTATCGTTCAAGATAATCAGCATATTGTTCGGGATATCGCCTGCGTGGTTCATTGCCTCGAAGGCCATACCCGCAGTCATCGATCCATCCCCAATCACAGCGATATGCTGCCTTTGTGTTTCTTTTTTATAACGTGAACCTACCGCCATTCCCAGCGCTGCTGAGATAGAAGTAGAGGAGTGACCTACGCCAAAGGTGTCGAATGTACTTTCAGAACGCTTCGGAAAACCGGAAATGCCGCCTATTAGGCGATTCGTATGAAAAACGTCCCGGCGACCCGTTAAGATTTTGTGTCCGTAAGCTTGGTGTCCCACATCCCAAACCAATTGATCGTCCGGGGTATTGAACACATAATGCAAGGCTACTGTTAACTCGGTTACACCTAAAGAGGCACCAAAATGGCCTCCATTCACCGATACGTTGTCTATGATAAACTGACGCAATTCAGCACAAACTTGAGTTAAGTCTGATTTCGGCAACTTACGCAAATCCTCCGGAGAGTTGATTTTACTAAGTAGTGGACCGGCTTCAAATTGCATAGACGCTTGTGATGTAATAGTGAAAGAGTAACAAGGCAAAGGTAAAAATGTTTTTAAGCCTTAGTCATTTTTTTGACTCGCTTTGAATAATCTTTTTTGTTCGTAATCGGTTAAACTGTCGTATCCGGACTGTGATATTTTGTCCAAAATGGAGTTTAACTCGTCCTCCGGTACAGTTTCAGGTTCTTTTCTAGGTTGAATTTTCTGGTTTACTACCTGTGCAAATTCTTTTATTTTAATTTCAAATATGGCTTGAGGGCGGGAGGCGGCTAAAAAGTTTTTGGCAAATATAAATCCTAATATTGCCCCTCCTAAATGGGCAATATTCCCTCCAGCGTTCGATCCGGTCGTTTCAATGAAGGACCAAAGCACATAAAATGCGGAGATGTATTTTATTTGCACTTGTCCTATTAAAAGCAAACGCACCTCGTAATTAGGTCGAATCGTGGCTGCGGCAACTACTACCGCAAAAACCCCTGCAGAGGCCCCATTCATAAAATTAGGTCCTTTCTCAATGAAAAAACTTACGGTATTCATGGCGACAATGAAGGCTGCCGCTCCAGCCAATCCACCGTAAAAGAAGAGTTGAACGAGGCGCTTATTTCCGATAAAATCCTGGATAATAATACCGAACCAATACAGGAACATCATATTAAATACCAGGTGGAAGACCTCGATGTGCAAGAAAAAATAGGTGAGTAAAGTCCAGGGTCTTTGGGTAATCAGATCTAGAGAGGACGGAAGAGAAACTTGCGCAAAAAACGCGTCAAATAATTCAGATTTTCCAGCGATTAATAAGCCCACACGGGCGATCATTAAAGCGATGAAAATGGCTCCATTAGCTATAATAATCTTCAGTAAACCCTGTCCAGGTTGCTGTATAATATTTTTTATATCGGTCCAAATACTGCGCATGTTAATAGAAGCTGTCTCGTTTTTGGCGCCAAATCAATAATAAAATAACGGCAAATAGCATCCCGCCTAAATGGGCAAAATGGGCCACATTATCCCCTTCAGCAGCGGCTCTGCCAGCATAAAGCTCATAAAAGGCAAATCCCATCACTAGGTATTTTGCTTTCACCGGAATGGGGATAGGAAAGACAAACATCTCGGAATTAGGGAATAAATAGCCATAAGCCATCAAGATACCAAATACGCCTCCAGAGGCACCTACCACCGGGTTTTGGGTAGTATAGTTTTTATAATGTTCGATTGCGCCGGTGGTATTCAATTTTCCTTCATTGATGGCTGAACTTCCATCGAAACGGTTAAAATAGTCCAACAAGAAATCAGAATTAGGGTTCGAAATAGCTAATTCCAACGCCTTACGAATGCTCGCATAATCATGAAAATATTGAATCGCTTCGTGTAATAAACCTGCGCCTACACCGCAGAAGAGATAGAAAAATAAGAAGCGCTGTCCACCCCAGATTTTTTCTAAAATGGATCCGAACATATAAAGCCCAAACATATTCATCAATAAATGCATAAAATTCGCATGGACGAACATGTAGCTGATGATTTGGAAGTAATGGAAATTACTCGACTGGAAGAAATATAAGGCAAATAATTCATCTGGGATGAAGCTAGATCCTAAGAACATGGCAACATTAATGAATATCAAATTCCGTACTGTGGGTGTTAAATTTCTGAGCATATTATTCTTCGTATCCCCAGTCGATGGAGTTTTTCATGTCTTTAATTAATAATCCAGCTGATTTAAAGGCGCCGCGGATCTCGTCTACTTTATCATATTGTCTACTTTCCTTGAAACCCTTGTAAAGCTGAAGAAGTTCATCGGT
>CAIVPV010000195.1 GCA_903907915.1 uncultured Cytophagaceae bacterium | reverse complement strand
ATATTTGTTTAAAACTGGATTGGAGAAGCGGCATACGCTGGGTTTGAGGGCTTATTCTGGACCAGGAGTATTTAATTATGATGTCGAATTAGCCCATCAGTCAGGCGATTTTAAAGGCTTGGCGATTGATGCATTTATGGGGGTCTGGGATTTTAGTTTGGAAATAAAAAAGGCCTTGTTTCTCGGATTCTCTGGTAATATAGTTCCTGGTGATCGCTCGAACGGTGATGGACAATTGAATACCTTTAATACCTTATTTGCACGACCTCCTTTTGGTCAAACGGTTGGACTCAATATTACGAATACGGTCAATATTAGCCCTTATATTCGCTACCAGGATTATAAGAAATGGATGGTGACCGCACGTGCGTCTTTTGTGAATCGAGAAAGTAAAGAAGACGGGGTTTATACACCTAATATGTCGCCTTTACGCCCATTGAAGACTAAAAATCAGATTAGTGCTGCTTCTGAGGTGTGCGATATCTTTGCCTTAGATGCGCAATATTTTCCTACTAAACATTTTAGTTTTCAGCTCGAAATAGGCTATTGTGCCGCAGGAGACTATTTAAAAGATACTGGATTGGGCCAAAATGTCCACTATTACGCCTTACGAAACGTGTACCGTTTCTGAGTTTTTGTCTCGAATCATCCACAACATAACAAAGCAAATCAACCCATTTAAGATCAATTTAGCGAATCCGAAGCCACCGAATAAGCTCTGAGCCTGAGTTTCTAGTACAAAGGTGATGATGGGTGAAAGAACGCACACAATAGGCACCCATTTATCTCGAATGGCGAATTTAGTAAATAAGCCGAAGGAGAATAAACCCAATAAGGGCCCATAGGTATAGCCTGCGAGGTTAAATACGGCGGCGATTAATTCGGAGGTGTTGAAGATGTGAAATAGTCCAATAACTACGAAAAACAAGGCGGAGAATCCAATGTGAACGTAATGCTTCATCTTCTTTTGCTTGTTCTCTTTGAATTTTTCGATACTTAAAAAATCAATGCAGAAAGACGTCGTCAAGGCAGTCAAAGCCGAATCAGAACTAGCATAGGACGCCGCAATAATCCCTAATAAGAAGGTTACAGCTGCTAGTGTCCCAAATTCTCCACCTAAGGCTAACATAGGATATAATTCATCTGTTTTCGTGGGTACTGCAATTCCTTTTGAAGCCGTATATATGTACAATAAGGCGCCTAATGATAGGAACAAAATATTGATAAAAAGCAGCACCCAGTAGAACCAGAACATGTTTTTCTGTGCTTCGCCGATCGACTTACAAGTCAGGTTTTTTTGCATTAAATCCTGGTCTAATCCGGTCATCACGATGGCAATAAATACGCCCGCTAAGAAGTCTTTTCCGAAGAAATGTGGGTTCTTCCAATCCCACTCAAACAGGTGAGAGTATTTGCTTGCGCTTACCTGCTGAATCATATCAGGGATGCTCATGTCCATTTTTTGGCCCACTAAAACAATTGTAATAAAGAGTGCTACTAATAAGAAAAGCGTCTGTAGCGTATCCGTCCAAATAATTGTTTTAACCCCTCCACGGTGCGTATAAAGCCAAATTAAGAAGATCGAAACGAAAACGGTCACAACGAAGGGCACGCCGATAGGGGCGAAGATGGCTATTTGTAACACATTCACCGCTAAATACAATCGCGCTGCAGAACCAATGGTTCGAGACAATAAAAAGAAGGCAGATCCTGTCTTATAGGACCAAAATCCAAAGCGCTTTTCTAAATAACCGTAAATAGAAATCAAATTAAGTCGATAATATAGGGGCATTAGTACCAATGCGATGGTTAAATAACCCAAGGAATGGCCTAAAATGACTTGATAATAGGTGAAATAGGTCTTGCCTACGGCT
>CAIVPV010000194.1 GCA_903907915.1 uncultured Cytophagaceae bacterium | reverse complement strand
GAAACTGGCTCATCCTTTAAGCTATCAGAAGACGCCACTTTGACCAGGGAATTTGTAGGCATTCTCAACTCTACTTTCATCCCTGTAGCAACACAGAGCTCAGAAATGATTCAAGGACAAGATGGAATGCCCTTAGATTCGAAATTAGTAGTATCGGGTCGACTAAACCGGCTTGGTTCAGCTCATCTCCTTAAAAGCTCGAATAGTAATTCTCTGAGCTGCTGGAGATATAAGCAATTCGCTGATGCAAATATCTTCCATGGATTATTAGTCTATGTTGATGATGAGTTTTATTTGTCTGATCCCAAGCGACATTCTGTGTGGGGATCTGCGTTTAATTTCATTCCGGGCACAATTTTTCAAGGATTAGACAAGGCTTGGCTAACGCCAGTGCCAGAAAGTAAACCTCTGCATCTTGAAGAAGCAATCTTCATAGGTGGGACAAACAATTTAATGCACACGGTTCTAGAGGATCTTCCGCGGGTAGTGTTAGCTGATTTTTTAAATTTGGATCAATCCACCGCGTTGATTGTTTCTAGCTTACTCAGCCCTCAGATTGTGGAGCTGCTTAAAGTGATATCTGGCCGTCAAGTACTCTCTCACGATTTATACTCACACTTAAGCGTGAAGAGGCTGCATTTCTTTGAGTTTGATAGTCCACTTCCTGCAATAATGAAGGGTGACTACGCGCTAAGTGAGGAGTTGTTTCCACGTATTTTTGCTCGCAGTATTCAGAAAGTTTTAGCAGGAATTGATAAGAAAGATTCGCAAATTCAACGCAGGATTCTAATTTTAAGAGAACCTGGATTATTCAGACCCTTGACAAATTTAGAGAAAGTAAAAGAATTGTTGGTTGGAGAATTTAATTTTGAGGCGCACTATCTCTCTGGAATGAGTTTAGATTTGGTTGCTGAGCTTTTTGGCAACGCAAAAATTATTGTGGGCGAGTACGGGGCTGGCTTGGCAAATGCAATCCATATGGCCCCCGGGTGCAAAGTTGTTGAAATTCGAGGCCCTCTCGAGGCACAGGCGCGCGAGTATGAAATTGTTGCTGAGGCACTCGGGCTTCAGCATTCAGTTCTGATGGGCAAGTCTAGAATTCTGAGTAAGTATGGAATATCAAGAGGTCCGTATACGGTGCCAATAAGAAATCTAAGACAACTCATGAGTAGTCTGATTGGAGATTAAGTGCGAAAAATTTTAAAGTTGGTTTGGCTCAAATCCCTTCAGCCTCTTGGGATTTTTTCTCAGTTTATTGGGTTGTCCCGACTTTCCTTTAAATCCTCGCTAGAAGTATCCCCATTTCCTTTAATCCTTAGGAAACTACTGGATGCCAGCGCTCCGGTTAATCCATTAGCAAAATCTGGACTTGCACCAGAGATAGAGATTTGCATACCCTGTACTGAAAAAGACTTGATTCTTTTGCGGGAAGTGATTGGTTCAGCAATCATAACAAGCGAAAATAGGGTTGGTTCGATCAGAGTTGTCGTACCCCATTTGCAGGTTGAAATATTTGAACAGCATCTAGGAAATCAATTCCGTCATCATAATCTCGTAGTGATCAGTGAAGCCGATTTACTTGGAGAATTGATTCATCTTTGTATTTCTGTTGCGCCCCACACACGAAGAGGTTGGTTAATTCAACAAATTGTGAAATTTATGTGCGTATTGACGAGTGAATACAAAGGAGTTTTGATTCTGGACTCGGACACCGTGTTAACTAGTTGCAGAACTTGGCTGCGTGGCGATCAAACTCAAATTTTGATGATTAGCGAGGAATATCACGCTCCTTACCAACAGCACTTCTTGAAGTTTCAAGAGTCCTCAAAAAAGTTAAAGGCGCCTTATAGGAACCCCCATGTTTCATTTGTGACTCACCACCAATTAATGCAACCCACCTTTCTAAGAGAAATGTTCGGGGGCTACATTAACTGGAAGCATGGATTAGAAAGCTGGATTATTGCTGTGAAATTTGAAGGGGAATCTCCTGCTTGTGAATACCATTGTTATGGTACGTACATGGTTACCAATAATCCTAGGAAAATACGTTTTGCGAGATGGGGAAATATTGCAATCGCCAGAAGTGATGCCAGGATTTCAAATGGGAGTTTAGATTCGGTTACCCTTCGAACCAATTTCCCCTCTCACCTTTCAGTTTCGATGCACGCTTATCTTTCGTAAGGTTTCAAGAGTAGCCAAATTCTGTGCTGCGGATTAACACATCTCAGTAATGTGCGCTTGGCTAAACTCAGTCTTCTTCTTATTCCTTCGCTCTCAGCGTCATGGCTAAGATCACTCGATACGACCCACTTCTTCCAAAACCTTAATGGTTTATTTATAAGTAACTCAAAATTAGTATCAATGCCTGCGTAAAATGGAGGCAATTTGTTTCCAACGAAATAATCCACAGTTCTGGGTGTAATGAAGTTGATGTGCGTTGGATCTGAAAATGCATCTCTGTGGGGGAAAGCAGGGAAAATGACTAAAGCTAACCCTCCAGGTTCAAGCACTCTATAAATTTCCTTCATATAAAAAATGAACTGGTTGCCCTGCGCTGAATCGCGGCTTAGGTGCTCGACTACATCAAATGCCGAAACACTGGAAAAGAAGTTATCTTCATATGGGAAGGGTTCGCCCGCTTGAATCAAATCTGTTGGAATCTCCGGGGATGAGCGAAAAACGTCCACCGTAAATAATTTTTCTGCACTGAAAGGGTTCCGTGGTTGGGAGCCGCATCCAAAATCAAGATGAGTTCTAGAAATATTTGGGCTGTCTCTCGTAGT
>CAIVPV010000193.1 GCA_903907915.1 uncultured Cytophagaceae bacterium | reverse complement strand
ATTACAAAAATAATTTCTGAAATTATATAAAATATATTACTTATTTACTTATTTATTAATGCGTGGCAAAATTTTTTATGGCCTTATGTATATTTGCAACGTATTATACTTCATCAATGGTAACGGCCAGCGAAAATTTCGTTGGTCGTTCTTTTTTTAATCTAAAAAGCAATGGTAATAGGTGTCCCAAAGGAGATTAAATCTCAAGAATTTCGAGTAGGTCTTACGCCCGCCGGCGTTCAAAGCTTACAGGCAGCTGGTCATGTCGTATATATCCAACAAGGGGCCGGTCTCGGTTCAGGTTTTCTTGATTCCGACTATGAAAAGGCCGGAGCTTCTTTATTACCTGATCCAAAGGCCGTCTATGAAAAAGCAGATATGATTATTAAGGTCAAAGAACCTTTACCAGCTGAATATACCCTAATTAAACCAAATCAAATACTCTTTACCTATTTTCACTTTGCTGCCTCTCAGGCTTTGACCAATGCGATGGTGGCATCTCAAGCGATTTGTATCGCCTATGAAACCGTGGAATTAGCAGATCGTTCACTTCCTCTTTTAACCCCTATGTCTGAAGTAGCGGGCCGATTAGCCATCCAATTCGGAGCCTATTACCTCGGCAAACCCCAAGGTGGGAAAGGAAAATTAATGGGGGGTGTTCCAGGTGTTAAGCCTGCGAAGGTCTTGATTTTAGGGGGTGGGGTCGTAGGTACTCAAGCCGCTAAAATGGCCTCAGGCCTCGGCGCGCAGGTGATTATTTTTGATACGAATTTAGCCCGCTTACGTTATTTAACCGATGTCCTGCCCGCGAATGTGCAAACGGAATTTTCGACCCAACATGCCATCGAGGCTCATTTGTCTACCGCAGATTTAATCGTCGGCGCAGTTCTTTTACACGGAGCCAAAGCACCGCATTTGATTAAAAAGGAGCATTTAAAACTAATGGAACCCGGTACCATCTTAGTGGATGTCGCCGTAGACCAAGGGGGCTGTATCGAAACATGCCAACCTACCACGCACGATCATCCTGTTTTTGAGGTAGATGGGATTTTACATTACTGCGTAGCGAATATGCCAGGAGCCGTTCCGCAAACTTCCACGATGGCATTAACGCAAGCTACCTTGCCTTATGCTTTACAAATTGCCAATCTAGGTTGGGAAAAGGCATGCCAACAAAATGACGCCCTTCAAAAAGGTTTATCGATTAGCCAAGGAAAGATTCTGAAAACTGAAATTGCTTAGGTGATTCTGAATACATGTTTCAACAGATCACATCAATCTTTGTGAAGTCTTTTACCGATAGCAAGATTTAATTCTCCCAAAAACGAAGTCCTTTGGCTTTTAATAAATCCATTTGTTGCAATTTAATCTGTAAACGGAAATTTTCTTCCATCAATTGGGCTTCTTCCAAGGTGTTTTGTGCCAGATCGATTTCGTATTGCTTGATCGTTCCTTCCTTATATCTGGCCTCAGATAGTTTATACGCATATTTTGCCTGCTCGATTACCTTTCCTTGCAAAGCCATTTTATCTTGTAGATTCTTTAAATTGACCTCGCCTTGACGTACTTCATAGGCTAATTGCGTATTCTTTTCTTCCTTTAGATAATTCACACGCTCTTGCT
>CAIVPV010000192.1 GCA_903907915.1 uncultured Cytophagaceae bacterium | reverse complement strand
GAATAGCCTTTTTTCTGGGCAGAATGCCAAAAAACTTCATAGCCTAAAGCGAAAATTTCTTTCAAATCAACTTGCTCAATCTCTGCTTTCAACTCTTGAATGCAAACGATATCGGGATTTTCTTCCTGAAGCCAAGTAACGAAACCTTTAGTAATCGCGGCACGAATGCCGTTCACGTTATAACTAATTATTTTCATTCGGGAATACCTCTGTTTTGAAATAATGAATGACATGTGCTTTCAAAAGAATTTCCTGCTCTTTTAGGGGCAAAGAAGGAATCGCTTGGGTATTTTCCCAATGCGGCCAGCCGTCCTCATCCAAGCCCTCTAATTGGTAAAAATGGCTATAGCTCAACACCTTACAAGTGGCGATGTGCAGGAGATCTTGCTTTTGTTCTTTAGTAAAATGCGCATGTCCTTGACCTAATTCCTGAACACCTATCAGTAATAAAATAGGCTCCATCTCCGAAGGACGCTTGCCAAACGAGTTTTCAAAAAAATCGAGAATCATCTCCCATTCTTCAATAACTAAGGCCGGCTCGAATTCCATGTGGATTTATGATTAAATGAGGTGCAAATTAGGCACAAAAAATGATTAATTGCCGTAGATGTCGTAATTTTGAAAACCAATAACCAAAAAATCAGTTTATATAATGCAAGCACTTGCAAAACCACTTCTCCTAACGAACAAAAGAATCTTAAAAAAAATGAAATCCTTCTCAATACCCTCTTTGTTTAAGAGCAACTTGATCGGTCGAGTGAAGGAGGCGAGGCGTTTGCAAGATAAATTAAAGAAAGATTTTACGCCTACTCACCTTGATTTTGGGCCCGTAGAAGTACTTCTTTCTCGTCATTTCGGTTTTTGTTATGGGGTGGAAAATGCAGTAGAAACAGCGTATCAAATTATTGATCAAAACCCAGATCGCCGCATCTTTTTGCTTTCAGAAATGATTCATAATCCTGCCGTTAATGCAGATTTATTTGATCGTGGTGTTCGATTTATTCAGGATACGTCAGGTAATCAACTAGTTGACTGGGAGGAACTGAGTTCAGAGGATGTGGTTATCGTTCCGGCATTTGGAACTACTTTAGAGATACAAGCGATTTTGCAATCACGTGGAATCGACCCCTATGCCTACGATACGACTTGTCCTTTTGTGGAGAAGGTTTGGAATCGTGCGGATGCCATTGGGAAAAAAGAATATACGGTCATCGTGCACGGAAAGCCGAGTCATGAGGAGACCAAGGCTACATTTTCGCATTCTCAGGCGATTACCCCTACGTTGATTGTTAGGGATATGAAGCAGACTATTGCTTTGGCCGCTTATATTAAACAAGAAAAATCGGCAGACGAGTTCTATGCTGAATTTGCTGGACAGTATTCGCCTGGTTTTGATCCTGCGAAAGATTTAAAGCGTATTGGTGTGGTCAACCAGACGACCATGCTCGCAACAGATACGCAAGAAATTGTGGATTATTTACGCCAAATCATTCGTCTCCACTTCCAAGTTGCTCCAGAAAACATAAAGGATTATTTTGCGGACACGCGTGATACGCTTTGTTATGCAACAAATGATAACCAAAGTTCAACCTATGGTTTATTAGCCGAAAATGCCGATTTCGCTATCGTAGCGGGAGGGTATAATTCCTCTAATACGGCCCATTTAGTAGATTTGTGTGTGGAGAAATTACCCACCTATTTCATAAAGAATGCGGAAAAACTTATTTCTGAAAACCAGGTATTGCATTTTGATAATGCCGTAAAGCAGGAGTGTATGTCATTCTCTTTCATCCCCTCTAAACAGAAAGTTCGCGTGCTTTTAACCTGCGGGGCCTCTTGTCCAGACGCGGTTATGGAAGAAATCTTACGTAAACTGGTATCGTTTTTTCCAGGAGCAAGTGACGTAGACGAAGTGGTTAATACGTATCTACAATCTTCTTAACAGCAGGCAAATAGCCTTCACCGAATAGATTTACGTGCACTAAAAGTGGATATAAATTATACAAGGGAATTCGTTCATGAAATCCTTTTTGTATCGGAAAATTTGCATTATAGGCTTCATAGAATGCCTCATCAAATCCACCAAACATCGTTGTGAAGGCAATTTCAGCCTCTCGTAAGCCATAATAACAAGCCGGATCTACCAGCGTAATCAATCCATCGGGGTTCGTCATGGCATTTCCAGACCAAAGGTCCCCATGAATCAAAGCAGAGGCTTCGTTCGGAAGTAGGGAAGGTAATTTTTCAAAGAGTGATTCGAATTTTGCCTCTAGAGCGGAGTCGATTTTGCGATCATATACTGCTTGCGCTAGTTGTTTACGCAGGCGATTCTCCGTAAAAAAGGCCACTCCATCTTTATTCCAGGTGTTAACCTGCGAGGCAGCACCTAAGTAGTTCGTATAATCTAGCCCGTGCCCCTTTGGGCTAGTGTTTTTATGCAAAAGGGCTATTTTTTCACCAAAATCAGGCCAATAGTTTGCCACCTTTTCTCCTGATGGAATACATTCCATCATCAGGTATTCTTTTTCTTCCATGGCACCTGCGCCTATCACGCTAGGCACTGAGATGGAGGAGGTTTTACCCATCACATCTAGGTTTTTCGCCTCAGCTTCGAACAAACCTTGGTGATCGCCTTGGTTCCATTTGATAAAATACTCCTCCTCATTTTTCAATTTAACGCGCACCGCTAAATTAAAATTACCCCCATAGAAAAATTCTAAATCCTTCACTTCGGTGTTTTCACCTAAATGATGCTGGATAATTTTATCAATAAATTGGTATTGTGCTTGCGTTTCGGATGACATAGGTCAAAAGTACTATTTTCTTTTATAAAGCGGAACCGTAGAGCAAGGTTCTCCAAAAAACAAGCTCTTCGCCACCGGCTGTAATAATTGGGTGATTTTTAGATACACTTCAGTAGGAACGGATTCTTTCGAACAACCTTTTATGACGATTTTAGCATCTTGAAAATCTGTTGGATTAATTTTTGCAAGCGCCTGGTCGAATAAAACCTTTTCTAAGTCATGTAAATCCCCAAATACCAAGGTTTTGGCAAAAGGAGTCAAAGAAACACCTAGCAACATATAGGCCCAAGTAGGAATGATGGCATCTTCGCTGCATCCCACCGCCACATGTTTATCTTGATAACTCGACCAATCTTGTGCCGTGATGAAGGCTCGAAAGTCTTTTTCACGCAAGGCAATCCCCTGAAATAATTGATCTTTAATATCGATAAAAATCCGATCGCCGCCTACCCGTAAATCTTCCAGGTCGATTTGCGTTAGCCCACTTTGGTTCACCCGATTAATAATTTCCTCTGCCATT
>CAIVPV010000191.1 GCA_903907915.1 uncultured Cytophagaceae bacterium | reverse complement strand
TTAAGTACGCTAAGATTATTAAGGCGGTTAAGAATCCTACTACAGGAGCTTATACCTTCAAAGAAGAAATCATCCTTCAAGATGACGTTAACGCTGCATTGAGAAACTAATTTTTCAATTCCCGTTTACCTATCTTAAAAAAAATAGAGTCCCTTCTTGAAGGGACTTTTTTTATTTTGTTTACCTTCGTATCGTTTTATAACCTATACCATGGGATTATTCGATTTTTTAAAAAAGAAACCAGAACCGCAAAAGCAAGAAGAAATTCAAGCTTTGGAGCAAGGTTTAGAGAAGACCTCCACCGGTTTATTTTCTAAAATCGGACGGGCTGTTGTCGGAAAATCGAAAGTAGACGAAGGTATACTCGATGAATTAGAGGAAATTTTATTAACCTCTGACGTAGGAGTAGCCACTACTTTGAAGATTATTGAGCGCATCGAGCGACGAGTGGAGCGTGATAAATACGTTTCTACAGAGGAATTAGACAAGGTATTAAGAGAAGAAGTTGCCGCTTTATTAGAGGAAAATCAATCCTCTTCTCTTGAAAATGCCTTCACTGAGCCCGCACAAAAACCCTATGTGATTATGGTCGTGGGCGTGAATGGAGTGGGAAAGACGACTACCATCGGTAAATTAGCGTCCCAATTTCATCAAAATGGCTTAAAGGTCGTCTTAGGTGCAGCCGACACTTTCCGTGCGGCAGCAGTAGATCAATTGAAATTGTGGGGTGAGCGCGTAGGAGTTCCGGTGATCGACCATGGCATGAATACGGATCCAGCAGCGGTCGCTTTTGATGCCGTTAAGCAAGCGGTTGAAATGAATGCTGATATCGTCATCATCGATACGGCAGGACGTTTACATACTAAAGTAAACTTGATGACCGAGCTGGGTAAAATTAAGCGCGTGATTCAGAAATTTATTCCAGAGGCACCACATGAGGTGATGCTAGTTTTAGATGGTTCTACAGGCCAAAACGCCTTCATACAAGCGCAAGAGTTCACTAAAGTAACCGAGATTACTTCATTGGCGATTACGAAGCTAGATGGTACGGCAAAAGGTGGGGTGGTGATTGGTATTTCGGATCAGTTCAAGATCCCTGTCAAATACATTGGAGTGGGAGAAAAAATCTCCGATCTCCAAGTATTCAACAAGACCACTTTCGTGGATTCGCTTTTCGCGAAAAAATAATTATTTGCCTTTTTCTTTAGCCCAGGTGTCTTTCAAAGTAACTGTGCGATTAAACACCAACTTTTCTGCTGTTGAATCTGCATCTAAGCTATAGTATCCTTTGCGAATAAATTGCAGTGCTTGTCCCTCTTTCGCCGCTTTCAATCCTGGTTCCACATAGACTTTAGGTACAATTTGAAGCGATTCCGGATTAATGAATTTCAAATAATCATCCCCCAGTTCAGAGGCGTCTTCTACAATTAATAAGCGATCAAAGTTGCGAACCTCTGCTTCTACCGCGTGAGCCACAGACACCCAATGAATCGTTCCCTTCACAGAAACGCCACTCGTATCTTGTCCTGACTTGCTTTCTGGAATGTATTCTGCATGAACTTCAGTCACGTTACCTGCCGCATCCGCTTTAAAATCCGTACACGTGACGATATAAGCTCCTTTCAAACGCACCTGCAATCCTACGCCTAAGCGGAAGAATTTCTTAGGTGGATCGATCATGAAGTCATCACGCTCGATGTATAATTCATTTGAGAATGGCACGGAGCGCTTCGTTATTTGCTCTGCCTCTGGATTATTTTCAATGAGTAAATCCTCCGTTTTATCTGCTGGATAATTCGTGATCACTAATTTAATAGGATCCAACACCGCCATTACGCGATCCGCAGATTTATTCAAGTCTTCCCGAATACAGAATTCTAGTAAGCTTAAATCAATCAAATTATCGCGTTTCGCCACCCCGATACGCTCGCAGAAATTGCGAATGGAGGCAGGTGTAAAACCACGTCTGCGTAAACCAGAAATCGTAGGCATGCGGGGATCATCCCAGCCGTTGACTACTTTCTCGTTCACTAATTGCAATAATTTACGCTTGCTCATCACCGTATGGGACAAGTTCAAACGCGCAAATTCATATTGATGAGAGGGGAAAATCCCTAATTTATCTAAGAACCAATCGTATAATGGACGGTGAACGTCGAATTCCAAGGTACAGATGGAATGGGTAATTTCTTCGATGGAATCACTTTGGCCATGTGCAAAATCATACATCGGATAGATGCACCATTTATCTCCAGAACGGTGGTGTTTTACATGGCGAATACGGTACATCAAGGGATCACGCATGTGCATATTCGCATGAGCCATGTCTATTTTTGCGCGTAATACTTTTTCTCCATCCGCATATTTACCCGCGCGCATGTCCCGAAATAAGGTCAAATTCTCCTCTACACTTCGGTTTCTGAAGGGACTGTGTGTACCAGGAGTGGTAGGCGTTCCTTTTTGAGCTGCGATCTCAACTGCTGTCGAATCATCTACATAAGCGAAAGAAAGCGAGATTAATTTCTCTGCGAATAAATATAAATCCTCAAAATAATCGGAGGTATATAATTCATTTGCCCAAGTAAATCCTAACCAGGAAACATCTTTCTTAATCGACTCCACATACTCGGTTTCCTCCGTCACTGGATTCGTATCATCAAAACGCAAATTTGTACCCCCTCCGAAACGCTGAGCTAATCCAAAGTTCAAACAAATACTTTTTGCATGACCAATGTGCAGGTAGCCATTCGGCTCAGGTGGGAAACGAGTCAAAATACCTTGTGGGTATTTCCCAGACGCGATACCATCCTGAACGATTTCTTCTAAGAAATTAAGGGATTTGGGTTTTAATTCTTCCATGTTTACTTTTCGTGTTCCGTTTCGTGTCGACGAATAAATTTTAAGCTATAAGGTTCAAAAATAATCATTATTTGCCAAAATCCGTAATTTGCAGCACTATATCGATATGAGAAAAAACACCTTATTATTCGCACTACTTTTTTGTGGAGTTTTCCAAAGCTTAGCGCAATGGACTCCCATTACATTGGAAACGAAAGCCTCTTTTCGAGCGATCCGATCCCTGGGTTCACACATCTGGATAGGAGGAACGCGGGGCACCGTGATTCATTCGAGCGATGGAGGCGAACATTTTACGGTTTCGCAAGTTCCTGGAGCTGATTCCTTGGATTTCAGAGATCTAGCGATACTAGACGATAAAACCGTTTTGCTCATGAGCGCTGGTCCAGCAGAGAATGGAGCAGCTAAAATATTTCGAACCGAGAATGGCGGAATGAGCTGGGAATTAGCCTATCAAATCAAGGAGAAGGGCTATTTCTTTGATGCGATTATTTGGGAGGGCAAACAAGGGTTAGTTTTATCAGATCCAGCGGGGCCCTTTTATGGACTTATTCGAATTAGCGAAAAAGGCCGTTTCTATAAATTATTGAACCCGGCTAAACATCCGGCTTTACAAAAAGGAGAAGCCGCCTTCGCAGCCAGTGGTTCTAGCTTACAGAAAACAAAAAATGGCTATTATATCGTTACAGGGGGTGGAGAAAAAGCTCGCGTACTTTTCAGTAAAGATGCACTTAAGTGGGAGCCAACATATGCCGAGATTCCAGGGGGCGAAGGAACGGGATTTTTCAGTTTAGGCGTTCGTGATGCGAAGAATTTATGGATCGGCGGTGGTAATTATTCACGCATTAAAGAGGGGCCAGTTCCGATGTTAGAGAGCAAGGACGCTGGTGTATCATGGTCGCCTATTGTAGGAGCTCCCGCCTATTATGTGGAGAAAATTTTATGGGCAGATCACTATTGGATACTATCTGGGCCGGCAGAAAGCTCGGCTTTTGACCCGAAAAAGAAGCAATGGATTAGCTTAGGAAAAAGCCCTTACCATAACCTATGTCTCGTAGGGGATCACATTTATGGTGTAGGTGGAAGAGGCCAAATCGGATTCATCAGCCTCTCCCAAATACAGCAACTATTTCTTTCTAAAGAATAACGAAATAGGCGTTCCTGATAAATCAAAGGCTTTTCGCATCTGATTTTCCAAATATCGCTCGTAACTTTCCTTGATGTACTGCGGTAAATTGCAGAAGAAAATAAAGGTCGGATACGGAGTAGAAACCTGCGTACAATATTTAATCTTAATGTATTTTCCTTTCCAGGCTGGTGGCGGATAGCTCGCAATCACTTCCAGCATCACATCGTTTAATTTCGATGTAGAAATCTTTTGTGAACGGTTACCATATACAGTTAACATTAATTCCAAAGCTTGGAAGATACGCTTCTTCTCCATCACCGATGTAAAGATGACCGGCATGTAATTCAAAGGAGCAATACGCTCTTTAATCGATTTCTCTAATTGAACTGCGGTATTGGTGTCTTTCGCCACTAAATCCCACTTATTAATCATTAAGACGATCCCTTTTTTGGCTTTATCCGCCATGCTGATGATGTTCATATCCTGCGCCTCTAAACCGGTCAATGGATCGATCGTAGTTGCATCAATAAGGATAATCGCCACATCGCATTCCTCTAAAGCCTTCATCGAACGTAAAACCGAGTAATACTCGATGTTATCATCCACTCTTGCTTTTCGGCGAATACCTGCCGTATCTGTAATTATGAAATCCTTCCCATACATCGTATAGTGATTGTGAATCGCATCTCTAGTCGTTCCCGCCTCATCTGTCACGATAGAGCGATCCTTTCCTAGGATCGCATTCAAGAAGGATGATTTTCCTACGTTAGGACGACCTAAAATAGCTACGCGAGGAATGCCTGATTCTGGATTTTCAATTCCTTCCTCTTTAAAATGAGAAACCATCACGTCGAGCATATCACCCGTACCACTACCACTTTCGGCTGCGATCGCAAATGGATCGCCTAAGCCTAATTCATAGAATTCTGCAGCAGCATAAGCCTTCTCGTGCGTATCAGCCTTGTTCGCGATCAAAAGCACGGGCTTCTTCGAGCGACGTAAAACGTTCGCAAAATCCTTATCTAAATCCGTTAAACCGGTAGAACAATCTACTACGAATAATAAAACCGCCGCTTCTTCAATGGCTAATTCTACTTGCTCGCGTATAGCTCCTTCAAATTTATCGTCTGAACCATGCACGTATCCTCCCGTGTCAATCACGGTAAAGAAACGTCCTATCCATTGACCGTAACCATAATGGCGGTCGCGCGTCACCCCGGACACATTGTCCATGATAGCTTTCTTTTGTTCGATCAAGCGATTGAACAAAGTAGATTTCCCTACATTGGGACGCCCCACAATTGCAATAATATTTGACATTCTATGTTAAATTAATCGAGTGAAGACCCGAATGAACGCAGCTTGTCGGTCTTCGCACGCCAATCCGGCTCCACTTTGACAAACTGCTCTAAAAATACTTTTTTACCAAAAAACTTCTCTAAATCTTCCCTCGCCTGGATACCCACTTTCTTGATATTTTCTCCTTTATGTCCAATGATGATCGCACGTTGCGACACCCGTTCCACATAAATTTCCGTAGCAATACGTAAAATAGTCGGCTCTTCCTTAAAGGATGTCACCACTACCTCACAAGAATAAGGAATCTCCTTCTTGTAATTCAAGAAAATCTTCTCTCTAACAATCTCAGAGGCAAAGAATTTTTCTGGTTTATCCGTCAGTTCGTCCTTATCAAAAAAGGGCGGATGAACTGGCAAATGTTCCATGAGGTGACTAAAGATTTGGTCCAAATGAACCGATTCTAAAGCCGAAATAGGGATAATCGGACGACCAGGGAAAATCCCCTGCCAATACGCGACTTTCTCCTCTAATTTCTCTATGGTCACTAAATCGATCTTGTTTAATAAAACAAGAATAGGTGTTTCTGTGAAATCTTTCCAATTGGTCAAAAAGTCCAAATCTTCAAATTCATCAAATACATCCGTCACATACAACACTACATCCGCATCCTCTATGGAGCTTTTAACGAAAGACATCATGGACTTATGCAATTCGTATTTAGGTAATAAAACCCCAGGCGTATCTGAGTAAACGATCTGGTATTCAGTACCCTTATGTTCTCCATTTAGCATCCCCAAAATCCGGTGACGCGTAGTCTGCGCCTTCGAGCTCACAATCGAAAGCCTTTCCCCCACTAATGCATTCATCAGCGTGCTCTTTCCTACATTGGGTTTCCCAATAATACTGATAAAGCCTGCCTTGTGTTCCGGGGTCATAGAAATGTAAATAAAAGCTGCCTTAACTGAGAAAGACAAGAATAATATCTACAAAGATACTTGTTTTTTCTGAAAGAAACGTGCATCTTTGCACTCCCAATTATATCGCGGGGTGGAGCAGTTGGTAGCTCGTTGGGCTCATAACCCAAAGGTCGTCAGTTCGAGTCTGGCCCCCGCTACATTGAAAGAGGTCTTGCAAAAGACCTCTTTTTTTATGCCCCAACTCATCCCAAGACTTGACCGCTAAATAAATACAAGACCGCTAAATAATTCTTTTTACCAAATATCTTCTCAAATAGCTTAGGTTTGTTTGTAATCTAACCAAAGAATGAGAAAAACCTTGAAAATCCCCGGAATAGATCAATGCCCAGTGGAGGACATTGTCAGCATTGAAGGAAAAGGTAATTATACCACGATCTTTTTAAAGAATGGTCAAACCATTCTAATGGCTAAGACACTTAAGAAATTCGAATCTCAACTGCGATTAGGCACTTTCCTTCGCATTCACAAGTCTTATTTAGTCAACAAGCTAAATGTGATAGGGCATGACTTAATCGATACCAAGACGGTCAAAACAAGCTTAAATCAATCGCTTCCAGTATCTCGTAGAAAACTAGATCTCGTCAGGGGGCAATTAAGCTAAAACATAATAACATAAAAAAAGGGCCTCGATTTTCATCGAGGCCCTTTTCATTTATTTACTAAAGCTTAGTTCCCTTGAGGAGACATTAAGCTAAAGAATTGATCTAATTTAGGCGTTACGATAATCTCCGTGCGGCGATTTTCTTTACGTCCCTTAGCTGTTTTATTAGCTGATGCAGGCTCAAATTCTCCGCGTCCACCCGCTGTTAAACGCTCTGGATCTACATCAAATTTCGTTTGTAATACACGAACCACGGAAGTAGCACGCTTAGCCGACAAATCCCAGTTATCTTGGATACAATCCGTAGAAATAGGCTGAGAATCTGTGTGTCCTTCTACTAATACGTCTAACTCTTTGTGGTCATTCAATACTTTCGCCACCTTCGCTAAAACAGCTATTGCTTTCGCATTTACCACTGAGCTACCTGAAGCAAACATTAAATTATCAGAGATAGAGATATAAACTACCCCTTTCTTCACTTCTACCGTTACATCTTCATCATTCACATCCGCTAAAGAACGCTTCAAGTTCATCACTAAAGATAAATTCATTGAGTCTTTACGTTGAATAGACGAGTTCAAATCCTTGATGTATTTTCCTTGCTCATTTAAGGCATCTAATGACTTACGGATACTTTCAGCACCTGATTTATTGATAACAGAAAGATCAGATAAACGATCTAATAAGTTCGTATTAGTCTTTTTGAAGTAATCCAATTGCTCTTGTAAAGTTTTCAATTGGCCATTTTTTGCTTCTAAATCCGAATCTCTCTTCTTTAATTCACCTTGAAGGCTAGCTGTTAAAGATTGACAATCCGATAAGTCTGCTTTTGATTTAGACAAAGCTGAACTACTAGATGCTTGTAATTGAGTTAATTGTGATTCCAAATCCGCTAATTTCTTCTTTCCTACACAGGAGGTAAATAAGATAGGCATTAACGCGAATACCAAAATTAATTTTTTCATAACGCTTGTGTTTTTTTTTATCTGACAAAAATAAGGATCTACTTTAATACTTGTATCCCGAAATACGTTTTTTTCTAGATAGTTTTTAATATTTCTCCGGCATCCACCTCCATAACTTGATTAACTGATGCCATAACTTCGAAAAAAGTCTTCATTTTTTCTGGCTCTACGCGATCATATATTAACTTATTAAAGGCGATAACACCCTTGCGAGCCTGATCACGCTTCTTCTTTCCTATCTCGGTTAAAAAAATCTTTACCACCCGCTTGTCTTCATAATTAGCCGAACGCTCGATCCACTTCTTGTCCTCTAGGGTCTTCAGCATTCGGGTCAAAGAACGCGCTTCTAATCCCAAGGCTGGAGCGATTTTCGTAGCCGGAGTTCCATTTTTATCTATATGCAAAAGCACATAGCCAATGGCCATGGTCATGTCAAACTGCGCTGCATAGGTGTTATACATGCGACTAATGGCATACCATCCTGTCTTAATATGGAAATCAATCGTATCTTCTGCTTTCATGTGAATCCTATTTGTAGGCATACCTACCTTTGGGCAAAAATGGACTAAAAAAAAATAGGATGCAAGCATCCTATTTCCAATTTCCTATAAAAGCAATCGATTATTGTACTCGATTACCCTTCATTCTTTTCGAATTTACTTTCAATCCATTCAGTGAAGATTTCATGATCATCAAACGAACGCGAGGTGTTTTAGTCACTGACTTAGTCAAACCTTCGTATTTCTCATTGTAAACCAGGTATTTACTACCTTCAAAATTTAAACGAGAAATAGTAGAGTTACCCGTCTCATCCACTAATTGATAAAAATATTCTCCACGTTCTCCTAAAACAGGTGCAAAGATTAAGCTGTTAGATTCTTTAGCCGGATTATCAAAAGAAACCAATAATTTATCTCCGTCTTCTTTTAATAAAGTCCCTGGAGTTTGCTTCTCTAAATTGACGCGATTTATCGACTTACCGTTTTTAAAAACTAAGGCTCCTGCTTTCACATTCGCATCTGTCGAATTCATCTCTCTTTCTAAAATCAAGCCATTATCATTATAGAACTGGATCTTTTGAAGCGGAATATTGCTTTCCTTTACGGTGGCTAAAATTGATCCTGTTAAGAAGGCCTTTTCCGAGCATGAGCTCAATAAGACCGTTGCAAATAATAAGATGGCAAGTTTTTTCATGAGAATGTTAGTTAACGCCTTCGGCTAAAACAAGTACTCGATTATTCAAAACTTCAACAACTCCTCCTTCGATTTGAAAGACCGTTTTATCCGCTGATAATTCTCCTTTAGCTAAAGTAGAAACAATCGCTGCGTGGTCATTTAAAATTTGGAAGGAACCATTAACGCCAGGCAAAGTCACAACAGATGCTTCTGCTGAAAATACTTTACGATCCGGTGTAATAATTTCTACAAACATAATTTTATTTATTTAGCAGCTTCAGCTAATAATTTCTCTCCTTTCACTACCGCATCCTCAATGGTTCCCACTAAGTTGAAAGCAGCTTCGGGTAAATTGTCATAACCTCCGTCGATGATTCCGTTGAAACCTTTGATCGTATCGTTAATGTCAACAAGAACGCCTTTTAAGCCTGTAAATTGTTCTGCCACGAAGAAAGGTTGTGACAAGAAACGCTGAACACGACGAGCGCGAGAAACGACTAATTTATCTTCTTCTGATAATTCATCCAAACCTAAGATCGCGATGATATCTTGTAATTCCTTGTAACGTTGTAAAATTTCTTTCACCCGTTGAGCTGTATTGTAGTGAGCATCTCCTAAAACTTCAGCAGATAAAATACGGGATGACGAATCTAATGGATCCACCGCAGGGTAGATACCTAATTCTGCAATCTTACGTGATAATACGGTTGTTGCATCTAAGTGGGCAAACGTAGTTGCCGGAGCTGGATCCGTTAAGTCATCGGCAGGTACGTAAACCGCTTGTACCGATGTAATGGAACCACGCTTCGTCGAAGTGATACGCTCTTGCAT
>CAIVPV010000190.1 GCA_903907915.1 uncultured Cytophagaceae bacterium | reverse complement strand
TTTTCTAGCTTCGCCTTTAGAAGAACAAATTAGATTTTCTGTTCCGACGCTGATCAGGTCGGTGAGGTTTTGGCATTCTGATAATAAAGAAGCAGACACTTCATAGACGGGTAATTGCGCAACAAGTGCATCTGAGGCTTCTGTTAATAGTTCAATTGCATCTTTAGAGAAGAGTAGGGCGGATGCTTCGATCACTAATGCACAAACGTCTGCACCATGAACACGGGTGGTTACTTCTTCGGCTACGGCTTTTTGAAGTAGGCGAAGATGCGGTGCCTCTGCGTGAGCGAGTTCCATTTCATCGATTTGAGCCTTCGTAAATAAGGTAAAAACGCGGATTAAACGAGGTACATCTGCATCGGCGGCATTTAACCAAAATTGATAGAAGGCGAAAGGAGAGGTTCTTGTGGGATCTAACCAAACATTACCCGATTCAGATTTGCCAAATTTTGATCCATCTGCCTTAGTAACTAAAGGAGTTGTTAATGCAAAGGCCGCACGTTCTGTGGCATCTTCATCGTGTCCTTCCTTCCGGCGAATGATTTCTGTACCTGTGGTAATATTACCCCACTGATCAGATCCGCCCATTTGAAGACGCACATTTTTTGTCTTATATAAATGGTAAAAATCGTAGCCTTGTAATAATTGATAGGAGAATTCAGTGAAGGAAATACCGGTTTCTAGTCGTTTTTTTACCGAATCTTTGGACATCATATAATTAACGGTCAAGAATTTACCAGCTTCACGTAGGAAACCTAGGAAGCTGAATTCTTTAAACCAATCGTAATTATTTACCAATTCGGCTGAATTAGCTCCGCCATGAAATTCCAAGAACTTTTCTAGCTGTGATTGTATACCTATTTGATTTGCGCGAAGTGTATCTTCCGAAAGAAAATCGCGTTCTGCCGATTTTCCAGATGGGTCGCCAATCATTCCGGTAGCGCCACCCACTAAAGCAATGGGCTTATGACCAGCCAGTTGAAAATGCTTTAAAAGCATTATTGCGGCCAAATTTCCAATATGAAGACTCGGTGCAGTAGGGTCAAAACCGATATAAGCCACCGTCATTTCTTTGGCTAACTGATCCTCTAAACCAGGAATCATATCGTGCAACATCCCTCTCCAACGTAATTCTTCAATGAAATTTGTCATAATGTATTATTTTATGCAAAAATACTAAATATCCTGCTTTTTATATAATATGGAGGAATCCCCGTAGCTAAGGAAGCGGTATTCGTTGTCCAAAGCAGCCTCATATACGTTCTTCCAATCATCGCCAATTATTGCGGCAATCAATACTAGAAGGGTTGATTTTGGTTGGTGAAAATTAGTGACGAGGGCATCGCAGAAATGTAGGGTATAGCCCGGCATAATTAATATTTCCGTTTCTGCTAGCCAATGTTCCAGCTTTTGAACCTTTATATAGGTAAGAACGGCTTCGAGTGAATCTTTGATCGAAATGCTTTTTTCTCTCTTTTCGTAAGCGAATTCTTTAGGGATAATTAATGTTTCATTTTCTAAAGGTCTTTTTTCATGTAGCCAAACTCCACTCCAATATAAACTTTCTAAAGCACGTAATGAGGTGGTTCCAACAGGAACAAAGGGTCCCTTATGTGCTAATAATGTTTCAATTAATGCAGGGGTAAAGACTAATTGTTCCCGATGCATGGGGTGGTTTTCTACGTCATCTTCTTTTACAGGTAAGAAAGTGCCGGCTCCTACGTGCAAGGTTAGATATGTTTTTTGAATTCCGCGTCGGTCTACATCGGCTAAAACCTCATTGGAGAAATGTAAGCTGGCTGTGGGAGCGGCTACGGCTCCGAGTTTTTCCGAAAATAAAGTTTGGTAACGATCGGAATCATTGAGTTCTGCCTCGCGCTCCATATACGGAGGAAGGGGTATTTTGCCGATTTCTTCCAAAATCTCGGCAAAGGGTTGGTCTGTATTCCAATTAATTCGAATCTGATTCTCCTCTCGATTTAACCAAGAAAAGCGTAGATCACCGTTTTTTAGCACATCGCCGTCCTTCCAACGCTTTTTATTCCCCACCAAACATTCCCAAGTAATTTCTCCTTCACTTTCCATTAATTGTTCGGTAGGAGCCGAATCGGATGTAGGATGCAATAAAAAAAGTTCGATCGCAACGCCATTTTCTTTCAAGAGAGGAATACGTGCTGGAATGACTTTGGTATTATTGAAAATTAATAGCGCATTTTCAGGCAATTGATCTGCTAAATTCTGAAATGCCTCGTGCTTAATATGCCCATCAGAATAGACTAATAGTTTAGAATCGTGTCGGTTTGCTAAAGGAAATTGGGCGATTTTCGATTCAGGTAAAGAATAATCAAAGGCCTGAATGGGAATATTCGGCATTTGAATACTCATAGTTCTTCTTCGAATTTAGGGCTTGAGAATAATCGAATCGGTAAATAAATCAGCCAAAGCAATAAGAAGACAATACCTAAGGCTGGTAAATAGCTATAATCTGTTTGGTTAGTTCTTTCGTCATTTAGCATTAGTAATGCTCTCATTACTAAGATTAAATAGGTGTTAATGATGGCAGGAAAGAAATGTAACCAGTTAACAAAGGTGCTTTTAATTGTTTCGTTGCCTTTTTCAGCAAAAACAGCTACGATTTGTGACCATTTTTCTGATGGAATTTTCTCGATGGTTTTAATCAATAAGAGGGCCAAAACATTTAATAAAGTACTGATTCCCGCTACTAGGTAGAAGACGTCTTCTTTTGGCAAAAATCCATCCCCTCGACCTGTTTCTCCGAAATGTACCGCTGTCGGATCAGGCAGTCCTCTGTAAATAAAAAGTAAGGAGACTCCGAACGCCAACATGGACATAATTCGCCAAACTCGAGATGCAAAATGATCTATCGACATAGTTGATTAAAATGTCTGCAAAATTAGTTTTGAAATTCATACCGACCTAATCTTTATTTCTATTATTTTTGTAGATAAACCTAATATAATGGCAATCTATACGAAGAATGGAGATGGTGGATTTACGCGCTTAGCGGATGGAAAAGGATTGTCTAAATCCGACGTCCGCATGGATGCTATCGGAGATATCGACGAATTAAATTGCCACCTGGGTGCTTTGATCTGTCAGCTAGACAAGGAGTTAGCATCTAATTTGCAATCTATTCAATCGAGTCTATTCGTTTTAGGCGCCCACGTTGCGAGTGATTCTAAAGAATATTTAGGGAATATGAAATTGATTTCTCTACACGATATAGTCGCGATTGAGGAGATGATTGATGAAATTGATAGTAAAGTAGCACCGATGCGCTTCTTTATTTTGCCTGGTGGACATCCCACCATTGCCGCTGCTCAAATAGCTCGGACCGTTTGTCGCAGAGCAGAGCGAAGCCTAATTCGTTGGGTTCAAGTGGAAGAAAAAGAAGATTATGCGACTGCGATCGCTTATTTGAATAGATTATCAGATTACTTATTTATGATGTGCCGTTATTTGCACCATTCACTTGGTATCCCCGAGATACCTTGGAATTCAGGCAAGTAGAAACAAAACTTTATGCAAATCCCCATTCAAAAAACGCCTACATCTCGCTTAAGCGAGGTGGATTTTGACAATTTGGCTTTCGGCCGCAGTTTTGCTGATCACATGCTCGTCGCTGAATATGCGGATGGAGCTTGGAAATCTGTCCAAATTCAGCCCTATGGCCCTTTGTCTTATCAGCCTGCGATGATGTCGATTCACTATGGCCAGTCGATTTTTGAAGGAATGAAAGCATATCGTTCTAAAAAAGGAGAGGTATTAATCTTCCGTCCAGAAGAAAATTTGAAACGCTTTAATAAGTCAGCGCTTCGTATGTGTATGCCAGAAGTTCCAGAAGAGATTTTCTTAGGAGGGCTAAAGCAATTAATCGAATTAGATAATGCTTGGGTTCCAGAAAAGGAGGGTTGCTCTTTATACATTCGTCCCTTCATGTTTGCGACGGATGAATATGTAGGGGTTTCTCCTTCCACGACCTATAAGTTTATTATATTCAATTGTCCAGTGGGTTCGTATTATACCAAGCCATTGCGTGTTCGGGTGGAAACAGAATTTATTCGTGCCGCAAAAGGGGGAGTAGGTTTTGCGAAGAATGCAGGAAATTACGGAGGTTCACTTTATCCAACTGTTCAGGCGAATAAAGCCGGTTATGATCAGATTATTTGGACAGATGCAGCGACACACCAATACGTAGAGGAAGCAGGCACAATGAATCTACTGTTCATCATTAATGGAGTTCTAGTAACTGCGCCTACAGGTGATACCATTTTAGATGGTGTTACTCGAAAGTCGGTGATACAAATTGCTAAAGATTGGGGTGTTGAAGTGCAGGAGCGACTTTTATCCGTAAAGGAGCTAGTGGAAGGGATTAGTTCAGGTGCTGTGACTGAGGCCTTTGGAGCAGGAACCGCTGCCGTTATTGCACCCATCCAAACGATTGGTTTTGATGGAAAGGATTATGAATTGCCAGCACGCCAAGAGTCAGATTTTTCGGCTAAAGTATTCAACGAGATCAGCCAAATTCGTTTAGGCGAAATCGATGACACACGAGGTTGGATTTATAAAATTTAATTAGCGGCTTTAAAGCTGATTTTGATACCCGGATCTTTGGGCGTACTTACGTTCTCTAATAAGATTCGGGTATTTTTATTTTTAGTCCAAAGAATCTTTTGTCCATTTACTTCTGATGCGCCAAACTTGCTATCCAAGTAGCCTTTCCACTGATCAATTAGTGGTTGCACATCTTGGGCAGCATCCACAAAAATATCAAAATTGATCTCCACTAATTTATTTTGCTCATTCGGAACATACGTGATATCACTGAAATTCAAATCAGTGTCATCAAAATAAAGCGTGTAGGATTTGCCTTTATCTGGTTGTGCTTCAGCTAAGTCTAAGGAATCTTGAATAGAATTAAAGTCTTGTCCCCAGGTTGTATTTCTGATTATTTTGTTCGGGCTTAAAGATAGTTTCTGCACCCAATCTCCACTATCTTCCCAAGCAGCCGTGATGGCTTCCGTTTGAGCGCTATCTGTATTTTCACTTTGCTTATCTTGGCTGCATGATTCTAGGCAAATGATTGCGAAAGAAAAAAATAATAGGGCCAAAAATGAAACAATTTGTTTATTTAGTGGGTTCTTCATATAATCTGAGATAAGACTAGATTTTTTTATAAGTCAAAAATAAATGAATTTCGTCAATGATAATAAAAAATGTTATTTTTGAAAAAAATATAGGATTTAAAGGGTTTAGGCCTTAAAGATATATAAGATTATTAGTGGTTAGGTATTTTTAAAATGAGCCGGTCTTTGATCGGCTTTTTTTTGTCTAAAATTCCCTTCCAATACTAACTACTAAGCCTGATTTCCCTCCATTTACGATGGGAACGCCTAGTTTACAAACAAAATTATAATAGGTTACTATGTCAAAACCCAGTCCCATGCCATAAATCCACCGATTAGCAAAGCGTGTGGCGGATAATTCAGGATTAGGCTGGTAGACATAAGCAAAATCAAAAAATACGGTTGGGTAAACCGCTATTGGCATTTGGTTAAATTGCTTGTACGGAATGAATTTAAGAGGAATGATTTTATTAAATAATTGGTATTTAAACGTGTTTTTAGAAAGTAAATAATTAGTACCATCAATGACGTTTAATTCATAGCCGCGCACATTATCATTTCCATATCCGAGTGCTTGCAAGTTCGCATAAGGGATTTTTTTGTTTTCTTGCGTAATCTTGGCTTTCCATTGTGTAGTAATGAAAAAATTAGATCCCATATCAAAAAAGTAGGCAATGGAGGCTTTAACGTCCCAATAGTTCAAGGCATCTTGCGCTAATATCCCATAAAAATTATAAGCGAGATCGATCTTTTTGCCTCTCAATGGATAGGGTGCGAAATCCCGAAAGTCGTACGAGTAGGCATAAGTCAATTGCAAGAAGTTTTGCTCATTCGATCCTTTGTAAAAGTAATTTGGATTCAATTGTCTGATAGTGTCTGCTACCACCGAATGGCTGTAGCGTATTTCGGCAAAGTGGAAATCGTAAAACTTGAGACGTTTTCGAAGGCTCAATGCTCCGCTCCAGCGTTCACGAAGAATGTTATTGCTACTTAAAATATGTAAGGTGTCATTTATGGTCCTGATGGCAAGGTTTTTATTGGTAGTATAGCTTAGCGCAGCTCCTAATCCCAGTGTTTTTTTTGTATCAATATAAGGATTAGAATAACCCAATTCTATACGTTGTGTAAAGCCAGTCTCCGCTTTAAAACTGAGTCTTTCGTTTCTCCCCCTGAAGTTGTTATGGATGAAATGGGCTCCATAGATGGTACGCTCTAATGATCGTCCTCTAGACCACCAATCATTTAGATTTCGGTCCGCTAATTGAAAGATGGGGTAGCCTAATAAATACCATTGTTCTAAGAATTCGAAGGTAATTTTAATATGATCTGTTTGTCTCTGGTGATAATCTCCCCTCACCCAAATAAATAAATTCGTATTGGTCAGTTTGCGGCGATTGAATTCCAATCGTTTATCTAATTCAGAAATTAAAATAGAGTCGCCAGGTAGGAAGTCTAATTCTCTCAGTAGGATATTATCTCTCGTTTTCTCGTTTCCTTTAAAAATGACACTATCTACTATGATGTATTGCGCCTTCACTGTTTCCGTGAGAAACAAGCAGAGAATTAGAATTAAAAGGAGGCGGATTGATTTCACCTCGCAATTTAGTCATTTAGAGCGATTTATTCACATACAATCGTCTCTTGGCTGGCATACCAAGGCTCGAAGTTGGCCTCGTATTTTTTCTCTATGCTTGGGCGTTTAATTTTCATGGTAGGAGTTAAGCATTCATTTTCAATGGTCCAATCTTCCTGCACTACGACCATTTTCTTTAAATGTTCATAATTTTTTAATGCAGGATTGACTTCTTCGCGAAGGGATTGCAAGGTGCTAAGGATATCTGAGCGATCTTTCGATTTCCCTAATGCGCTTAGTACAACTAGAACAATCGGCTGTGGAAGATTTAGGCCTACAACGCAGACTTGTTCAATGTATTCGTGAGTGTTTAACTTGTTTTCAATTGGCGCAGGTGCAACATAATGCCCTTTTGCTGTTTTGAAATTATCTTTAACGCGGCCAATGATGGAAATAAAGCCGTCTGAAGTCAATTTGCCTTGGTCCCCTGTTTTTAGCCAACCATCCTTCGTAAACAATTCCTTAGTTAGGTTAGGCTCCTTAAAATAACCTGCGGTGTTGTATAGAGCGCGCATTTGGATTTCATTAGAAATAGAATCAATTCGAGTTTCACAATTGGGATGAATGCGGCCGACTGTTCCTAATATGATTTGATCACGTGGCATAAGCGTGGTTAAGCCCATATTTTCTGTCATCCCATAAGCTTCTTGTATAAAGATGCCCAGTCTTTGAAACCATAATAGAAGCTCCTCTGTAATTGGTGCTGCACCGGTCACAGCTAGTTTAGCACAATCAAGGCCAAGTCCCTTTTGGATCTTTTTCTGAATGATGTTTTTGACAATTGGAATGCTCAATAGAAGGTTGAGCTTCTTTTGGCCTCCTATTTTCAATAAAATACCCTCTTGAAACTTTGACCAAATACGTGGAACCGCTAAGAAATGAGTAGGTCTAGCGCTGGCTAAATTAGTAGAAAAGGTATCTAGGTTTTCAACAAAATAAATGGTTCCACCTGCAGCTGTCGCTGAAAATTCAACGAAATTTCGTTCTGCGATATGGCATAAAGGCAAATAAGAGATGTATCGTGTGTTAGGAAGGTCTAATAAGGCAATTTCTCGAGCCATATTAATTCCAGCTTCTATTCCACCGTAAGTAATCATTACGCCTTTCGGCATACCAGTAGTTCCTGATGTATATACGATGGTGGCAATATCAGTGGAATTGGGACTAGGAAGCGTCGAAATCTCAGAGGTGCTTGCAACAATATCTGACCACTGCGTATCAGATCTTTCTGTACTTTCGGGCGTATGAATAAGTAAGATGTTCGCCGGAATTCCGTCTTTGATTTTGTCCCAATGATCTAATTTACCAACGATTAAAATTTGACACTCGGAATGGACCAGTACCTGATTTAGTTGGTCCTTAGTTAGAGTTGCATAGAAAGGGACCGAAATAGCTCCTGCTGCCGATATAGCTAAGTCTGCCATAATCCAATGGGCAGAGTTTTTAGACAAAATACCGACATTCTTTGAACCCTTTTTTAGCGTATCTTGAATGAACTTAGCTATTTTTCTTACCTCGATTGCAGCAGCAGAATAGGAGTAGTCAATGAATTGGTTTCCATGGGGTTGTCTTAAATATAGGGTCTCAGGAGTGTGATTTTCCCAATGTAGAAAATTCTCCAAATTGCTTTGGTAATGCGTTATCATGAATCGAGTTTAGAGGTAAATTAGTAAGGAAAAATAAAACTTATTTCCTTCAAATCATAGGATTCTACCGTGAATTCTTTTTCAATTTCTAATAATCCCTGTTCATTAACGCCTAAAATTTTTCCTGTAAATTTTTCATTTGACGCTTCATATGGAGCCCATTGCAAGCGCCTAAATAATCTTTCGTGATAGATTTCGTCGATTTTTTCGAATTGCTCCCCGGTGAATAGGGTGTATGATTCTTCCACACCTTGTGAGATATAATCATAGATTTCGGGCAGTGAGATGGCTTGCTTTAGGTCCAAATAGGATCGAAGGGAAGTGCCTCTAATATTTTCAAATTGAGTTTGGTTTATATTTAATCCAATTCCAATGATGGAGAAGCTCCACTTTCCCGCTTGTATATTATTTTCGATTAAAATGCCCCCCATTTTAATGCCATCAAGGTAGATGTCATTAGGCCATTTTATTTCAAAGTTGAAACTTTCACCTTGCGTCGCTCGCGACCAGGTTTCTAATCCTGCTAAAATGCCGTTTGCAATGGCTTTGCTTAGATAGAATTGTTTATCTAATAATTGGTGCGGAGGTCGGAGTAAAATAGACAAGGTTAGATTTTGGTTCGGTTCCGTATTCCAGGTATTTCCTCTTTGACCTCTGCCTGCTGTTTGGTGGCCCGCAATCCAGGCAAACCCCTCCGGTAAATCTTCGTTTACGGCCTCTTGGAAGGCTACAGAATTTGTCGAAGGACAAATATCTAGATATTTACTCTTTTTGCCAACGAAGCGGGTAGGGGCTTGGTAATTGTTCAATTATTATTTGTAATTTTAGGGTTACAAGAACAAATTTAGATTTTTATTCGTTATTGGTTTCTTGTTATACAAATTAATACAGAAAAAACATTTATGAGTAAAACTCTTAAGAAAGTCGCTAACAAAGTCGATGCGTCAGAAGAAATGGTGAGTTGGGTGGTAAAAGGCATGCAGGATAAAAAAGCACAGGAAATTACGGTGTTGGATTTACGTAAAGTAGACAATGCTTTTACGGACTTTTTTGTGATTTGTTCAGGTACTTCAGATACGCAAATTGATGCGATCGCTGATTCAGTGGATAAAGAGGTTTGGGAATCAGGTAAAATTCACGTTCGTGCGGTAGAAGGAAAAGCAAACCGCGAGTGGATTTTGATGGATTATTATGACGTCATTGTCCATGTATTCTTAAAGGATAAACGCGCTTTCTTTAAGTTAGAAGAGTTGTGGGGGGATGCGAAATTCACGGTTTTCCCAGATTAATTTTATTTTTAGATTATTAGAACCTTTGCACCTTTCTAGGTGTTTAATGCCCAACTATAAAAATATAAAATGGCCAAACAAGGTAACAATTTCAAAAATGCGAAGCGCTCTGGCTTACAACCAAGAATGCCTAAGAAACCAGTAGGAGGATTCCAGAGCTGGATGGTCGTAGGTTTAGTGATCGCAGTTATTAGTCTGTTTTTCTTTTCGAAAGAAACGACATTGCAGCCTATCACGATCAAGCAGTTTGAGTCGATGTTGATTCAAAAAGAGGTGGAGAAGGTCATAATTGTGAATGATAAAATAGTCGAAGTAAGTCTGAAGACAGCCTATATTCCGAAATATTTTAAGAAAAATACGACTCAGAAATTAGTGCCTACGGCACAAGTTCCTCACTTTGAATTCGAAATAAATTCAAAAGAGAGCTTTGAAAGATTCTTAGAAGATCGCCAGAAAACGTTCCCGCGAAATGAGCAGGTTATGGCTTCTCCGGAGACTAGAACAGGTCCTTTGGACTGGTTAGGTACCTGGGGTTTCTTCATTTTGATGGGATTAAGTTTCTACTTCTTGTTCTTCCGCATGGGTGGTGGAGCTGGAGGTGGCGGTCAAATATTCAATATTGGACGTTCACGTGCGACATTAATCGAAGGAGAATCGAAAGTGAAGATTACTTTTGATGATGTGGCTGGTTTAGATGAGGCTAAAGAAGAGATTCAAGAAATTGTGGAGTTCTTAAAATTCCCTAAAAAATTCACCGATTTAGGTGGTAAAATTCCGAAAGGGGCCTTATTAGTAGGCGCTCCAGGTACAGGTAAAACGTTATTAGCGAAAGCAGTTGCTGGAGAAGCTGGTGTGCCGTTTTTCTCGCTATCTGGTTCGGATTTCGTTGAAATGTTTGTGGGTGTTGGAGCAGCACGTGTCCGGGATTTATTTAAGCAAGCAAAAGAAAAATCGCCTTGTATCATCTTTATTGATGAAATTGATGCGGTAGGTCGTTCCCGTGGTCGTGGTTCTATGCCAGGAGGAAACGATGAGCGTGAAAACACGTTGAATTCCCTTTTAGTGGAAATGGATGGTTTTGCTACCGATTCTGGTATTATCATTATGGCAGCAACTAACCGTCCAGATGTATTGGATCCAGCTTTGCTTCGTCCAGGTCGTTTTGATCGTCAAATTTCGATTGATAAACCTGATAT
>CAIVPV010000189.1 GCA_903907915.1 uncultured Cytophagaceae bacterium | reverse complement strand
TGTCGATGTATTCGTCTCCCAACGACCTGATGTATTACCAAATTGCGCGATATCAAAACCTGCTGCAATCGAGTTTCCAGAACCAGAAATATCATATGCGTTATTATCTGGATTTGGTGTAAATAAGGTATACGCATTATACACGTTAGGAATTAACTGGTTACCCGTTTTACCCCAACCACCACGTACTTTCAAGTCGTTCACAAAAGTTAAATCTTTCATGAAGGCTAATTCCGTTAAGCGAGCTCCCACAGAGAATGCTGGGAAAACACCATAACGGTAGTCTGCCGCAAAACGAGATGAACCGTCACGACGTATCGTGAAGTCAGCTAGTAATACCTCTTTATAAGCGTAGTTCACTTTACCGAATTGTGAGAACAAGGACGTGATCGATGCTCCACCACCCGCATTCGAAAGACCAGCCGCAGAACCATTATTTAAATAACGGTAAGAAGGATCATCAAATGCAAAGTTCGATCGAGCTGCGTTAAAACCAAAACTGTAGGTAGAAACTGATTCAGTACCCACTAATACGTTCACTGTGTGATCGCCTAAAGTTTTGTTATAATTCAAGGTATTGTACCAAGTGATCGCACGGTCATATGAATTAGAAACAGTCAACGAGTTCGAAGAACGAGGCTCAGCTGCTTCAATATCACGGTTTAAATACTCAGCTCTGTTAAAGTTATTGTATTCAAAACCTAAACTAGTACGTGCTTTCAAATCTTTAATGATTTCAACCTCAGTAAACACATTACCGAAGATGTGAGAACCTCTTGTAGGGTTATCTTTCTCTCTCCATTGACGTGCTAATGGGTTAGGTGCATTACCTAAGTTAGAACCACGAGAACCTGCAAATCCGTTTAGATCAGAGGTATTCGAACCACCTAAACCTTTAGGACCACCTGTGATATCAAATACGGGGATGATCGGTTGGATACGAATCGCAAACATGATCGGATTTGATTCACTATTATTTCCAGCTGGTACACCTTGTCTTTCATCATAAGAAACAGTGAAGTTCTCACCAAAAGTCAATTTACCTTTCTTGAATTCCGTGTTTGCACGTACGGAGTAACGCTTGTAACCCGTATATTTCAAGATACCTTCTTGGTTAAAATAACTACCAGAGATCGCGTATTTACCATACTTAGATCCACCAGTTGCACCTAATTGGAAGTTAGAAATTTTAGCTGGGCCAAAAATCTCGTGCTGCCAATCTGTACCTGCTTTATTTGATTTCGTGATATTATAAGCCGTTTTTCCTAAAGCTGGATCCGCGATATCATTGGTATACGTATAGTTTGAAGGAAGATCTCCGTATACGTTAGGATAGATATAATCTGCGATGGTTTGTGTTCCATCTGGTTGAAAACGGTATTGTGCTGAAGGAGATGTACCTGCTGCTTTACCTGCACCGATTTCTGATTCGAAGTAGTATTGTCCTAATTCTTTCGTATTTAAAAGATCTAAGGTCTTACCTACATCTTGAATACCTGTATACATGTCAAAATTAATCTTAGGCTCTCCTTCGCCACCACGTTTTGTCGTGATGATCACAACCCCATTTGCCGCACGTGCACCGTAGATAGACGCTGCAGACGCATCTTTCAATACCTGCATCGACTCGATGTCACTTGGGTTAATTTGATTCAAGGTACCTTGTGTAGGCACACCATCAATTACATAAAGTGGGGAGTTATTGTTAATCGAACCAAAACCACGGATACGAACCATCGTACCACCACCTGGCGAGTTATCATTACCTACCGTCACACCGGCCGCACGACCTTGTAACATTTGAGTTAATGAAGCCGATGGAACCGCTGTCAATTCTTTCGCACCTACCACAGTTACCGCTCCCGTAATGTCTTTTTTACGTTGTGAAGCATAACCTGTAACGATTACTTCGTTCAATTGGCTCACATCATCCTCTAAGGTAATCGCTAGAGAACTTCTGTTACCTACTGAAACGGCTACTGACTTGAAACCGACAGAAGTAACCACTAAATCTGCATTGCCTTTCACATTCAGGCTAAATGCACCATTGACATCCGTAGTGGTACCGGTAGTAGTACCTTTAATCACTACAGAAACTCCAGGAATCCCTCCGCCCTTGGCGTCTGAGACTGTTCCCGAAACTTTTCGGTCTTGACCAAATGCCACCAAGGATAAGGTGAGCATTAGGGTCAGTAGAAAGACCACTCTGCTTACGTAGAAATTGTTTTTCATAAAAATAAAAGGTTTTAAGTGATTGTTGACGCTTTGTAAATGAGTGAGTATTTAACAAAGTTTAACGGTGCTAATATAAGGAAGAAATTAATTCGCAATTATAAATTTTTATAATTTTTTCTTTATTTTATCATAAAATTATTCAATAATAACCTAATGGACATTTTAGAATTGCGCGAATTCGCAATAAGCCTACTAGATACAGAAGAATCTCAGCCCTTCGGCCCTAACCATTTGATATTTAAGACGAAGGGAAAAATGTTTTTGCTATTGGATTTAGTCTCTTCGCCTATTACATTAAATTATAAGGCATTACCTGAAGATATTTTGTCCCAAAGAGAGGAATTTCCCGATTCCATTTTTCCGGGATGGCACATGAATAAAAAGCATTGGAACACGATGCATTTAAATCGCTATTTACCACAGAATAAAGTTTTAGCCTTGATTAAAGCCTCGCACAGTTTAATTAAAAAATAAACTTTTTTTGCGCTTTACGTGTTTAAAAACTATGCCTGAGAAAATTATATCTGTTCGTCACTTATCCAAGAAATTCGGATCCTTTCAAGCCATTCATGATGTCAGTTTTTCTGTTTATAAAGGGGATGTTTTTGGCTTTTTAGGGCCTAATGGCGCCGGGAAAAGTACCAGCATTCGCTGCTTAAATTCCTTAATTAAACCGGATAGTGGTACGATTGAGATTTTTGGTGAGTCGATCACCACCCATCGTGAATCTATTTTAGGACGTGTAGGGAGCATCATCGAAAAACCCGACTTCTATAAGTATTTATCCGCCTACCGAAATTTAGAAATCTTCTCCCGCATCTCCGGAAAGCCCTCTTCTAAGCAAGAAATCTATAAAATGTTAGACTTCGTCGGTTTAGGCGGACGCGAGAAAGATAAATTTGCTGGTTTTTCTCACGGGATGAAGCAGCGTTTAGGCATCGCCCAAACACTTTTACACAACCCTGACCTTATTATCCTAGATGAACCCACAACAGGTTTAGATCCACAAGGAATAATTGACATTCGGAACTTGATTTTGCGATTGAAGAATGAGCAAAATAAAACGGTTTTGTTGTCGTCCCATAATTTGGCAGAAATCGAACTGATCTGTAATCGAATGGTGATTATCAATAAGGGTCGGTCGATGGTGGAAGGAAAAGTGAGTGAGCTGATGAATGGGGAAAACCTAATTCTACGCCTAGAGGCTAGTCCTCTTTCGCAGACGAAAAATGTACTATTGTCGTGGAAACCAAATCTTTTGTGGGAAAATGTGGGGGATACTGCTCTACAATTTCCGATCGAAAAATCCGAAATTCCTTTGCTGACTAAATTTCTCGTCGATCAAAAAATCGAAATATATAGCCTGGAGGCAAAACGCACGCTGGAGGATTATTTCATTAAAATCATCAATCAATGATCCTATTCAATAGTTTATATAATGAAATTATCAAGATTGCGCTGAAACCGAGGTCCTATTTAGGCCTAGCCGCAATCACTGTTTTAGTGTGCGTGATTCAGTTCGCTCTGAAAGCGGATGGGATGTCTATTATCTCCTTTGTGACCTCGTCTTTCGAGCAGACTTTGAGTTTTGAGGGCAATGTACTGAATGGAAATTTAGTCGCTTTCATCATTTTACAGATGTTATTAGTCCAAATTCCTCTGCTCGTCGCCCTCGTTACCGGCGATTTAGTGTCGGGGGAGGCTGCGATGGGAACGATTCGCATGCTGGCCACTAAGCCTATTTCACGGATTCAATTATTATTATCAAAATTCATAGCTGGAGGCATTTATACATTAGTCGTGATTTTATGGATGGGTGTGATGTCTGTTGTTGTGGGCAAATTACTTTTCGGGACGGGAGACATGATGGTCTTGAACTCAGATGGTTTAGTAATTTTGCAGGAAGCTGACGTGAATTGGCGCTATTTGGGTGGATTTGCGGTGGCTTTTTTAGCGCTTTTCACCGTAAGTTCTTTGTCGATTTGCTTGTCTTGTTTCACCGATAATTCCATCGGACCTATCGTGGCGACGATGTCAATCATCTTGCTGTTTACCATCATAGGAACCTTGGATGTGCGTGTTTTCGATCCGATTAAACCCTATTTATTTACGACGCACATGGCTGCCTGGCGTTCTTTCTTTGAAGATCCGTTGCCGCTTTCTGCTATTTGGCGCTCGATTGCCGTTTTAGTGGCGCATAATGTGGTGCTGATTTCCGTTTCGCTGTATACATTCCACCACAAAGACATACAATCATGATTCGCGTAATTTTACTATTTCTTTCTTTTTCGGTGTTTGCACAAGATGCGAATAAAACGGTGGCGCAGGTTTTAGCGCGGATGAACAAAGTGCGCGATTACAAGGTCGAGGCGCAGATAAAATCTGATATTCCGCTGATTAAAATTATGCCGGCAAAGGCGACGATTTATTTTAAGCAACCGGAGAAATTCCGGATGATCACGAAGGGGATTGCGATTTTGCCCAAAAAAGGTTTCACCGACTTGACCGCCCTATTGCGCAATAAATCCGCATATAATGCCCTGCTCACGGGCAATGAGCCTATTGATGGTATAAAAACGGAAGCCATCACCTTACTTCCCACGGATGATTCGGGGGAGATTGTTTTGGCCAAAATCTGGGTAGACCCCACGCTCGATTTAATCCTCAAGTCTCAAATCACCTCCCGTAGCAATGGTACAGTCGTTTCCACCTATGTGTACGGGTCTGAAAAAGCCTTTGGCCTACCTTCAGAAATGAATATCACTGTGGATGTGAAGAAATTCAAGATCCCTAAAGGCGTTGTCATCGATATTAATCGCACCGCTGTAGCTCCGGTGAATACACGTAAAACAGGTCAAATACACTTGTTACTAAGCAACTACGTCATCAACCAAGGAATTGAGGATCGAATCTTCAAAGAATAGATTCATTTTCTTGTACTATATTACCGATAGCTTTCGTTCTTTTTTCGTAATTTAGAAGCCTAAATCGAGAAGGAAATGAAACGTTTATTCGGGTGGGTGCTTTTATGTATATCTCTTTCCACATCTGCCCAAAACTGGCAGATGTCCGGATTTAAAAAAGCCGACTCTTTCAATCCCATCTTGAAACCCTCCCTTGAGGCACGATTTTTAGATCCTGTTACGGGTAAAATAGTGGGCTGGGAAAACAAAAATGTCTTAAATCCGACAGCGCTGGTTCTTAACGGCCTCGTTCATTTATTGTACCGAGCACAAGATTCTGTAGGCACCTCCCGCATCGGTTTAGCCATCAGCGAGGACGGTATTCATTTCAAAAAGAATCCAGAACCCATTTTATTCCCTACGAATGACGCCTTCCGCACCTTCGAATGGCCCGGTGGCATCGAAGATCCACGCATTGTGGAAACTTCAGATAATGGATATTTTCTAACGTATACTTCTTATGACGGCAAAGTAGCACGTCTATGTGGCGCCTTCTCGAAAGATTTGAAATCATGGGAGAAAATAGGTCCCTTATTCACCTCCGAAAAATACCTGAATACCTGGTCGAAATCTGGGGCACTCGTGTCTGTTCAAAACGGCTCGAAAATGGTGGCGAAAAAAATCGACGGTCTCTATTATATGTATTTTGGCGATACCGATTTATTCCTAGCAACGTCGAAAGATTTGCGCCATTGGGATATATTGGAGAACGCGGAGACGAATGTTCGTTTATCCGTTTTAAAGCCACGCGCCGGTTATTTCGATAGTCGTTTAGTGGAACCGGGGCCCTATGCGCTGCTCCGAAAAGAAGGTATTTTACTGATTTATAATAGCTCAAACGCGGCAAATTATAACGAGGTTCGTTTCACCAAATTCACCTACGCCGCGGGTCAGGTTTTATTCGATGCACGCCTACCCTACAAAGTGTTGTCTCGAACTGTTGCGCCCTTTATTTGGCCTGATAAACCTTATGAAAAAATCGGCGAAGTAAACGAGGTTTGTTTCGTGGAGGGATTAGTCCCGTTTAAAGGAAAGTGGTTCTTGTATTATGGGACCGCGGACTCTAAAATCGCCGTATCCATTAAATAAATGAATATTTTAGGCCTACATTCCGTCCACCACATCGCCATCATCTGCTCGGATTATGCGCGTTCTAAAGCCTTTTATACACAGGATTTAGGGCTTGAAATCATCCGAGAAGTGTATCGTGCGGAGCGCGATTCTTATAAATTGGATTTAGCGCTGAACGATCAGTATGTGATTGAATTGTTCTCCTTCCCTAAGCCACCTGCACGCCCTTCGAGGCCGGAAAGTAGTGGTTTACGGCATTTGGCATTTCAAGTAAATAACCTGGATTTTACGGTGCAGGAATTGACAAAAAAAGGCATTATATCGGAGCCCATTCGCATCGATGAGTTCACCGGGAAGCGCTTTACGTTTATTGCGGATCCGGATGATTTGCCGCTAGAATTTTATGAAATATGAATAGAATAGATAAAAAACCACTTTCAAAACTCGGTTTTGATTTCGTAACGCCTGCTTTCTTAGAAGAAGGCCAAAGCGAATTCGACCACCGCAACTCCAATTTAGAGTTAGCTGCTTACCGTCCACTGGCGCCGCGTGAAATCAGCATCCTCGAGGCGAACCTGAACGAGGCAGAGAATTGGAAAGATGTGTGGGTGAAAGAGGGTTTTAATCCGTATTTAGTGAAGAATTGCCGGTTTTTTGGCATTAATCGCATCGGTATTTTAGAAAGTTGCTATTTAGAATTCAAAAACCTGCGCATGCCGGTGGGTCTTTATAATAGCACCTTGATTTCGTGTGATTTTGGCGATAATGTGGCCATCGATCGCGTGAATTTATTATCTCATTACCAAATCGGAAATGAGGTGATGATCCTCCAAGTAAACGAATTAGCGACGACTTCGACGGCGAAATTTGGAAATGGAATCGTGAAGAAAGGCGAGGAAGAACGCATCCGAATTTGGATGGAATTAGGCAACGAAAACGGCGGTCGCAAGGTGATTCCTTTTGTGGGAATGAAACCGGCCGATGCCTTCTTGTGGACCCAAGACCGCGATGACACTTTATTGCAGGCGAAATACAAAGAGATGACCATCCAGGAATTCTCCTCGAAGCGAGGATTCTACGGCCAAATCGGCGACCGCACCGTCATCAAAAACACCGGCATCATCAAGGACGTCAATATGGGCACCGACACCTATATTAAAGGCGCAAACAAATTAAAGAACTTAACGATCATCTCGAACGCAGAGGCCTCCACCCAAATAGGCGAAGGCTGCGAAATAGTCAACGGAATCATCCACGAAGGTTGCCGCATTTTCTACGGAGTGAAAGCTGTTCGATTTATTTTGGCCGCCCATTCTCAATTGAAATATGGTGCCCGATTGATCAACTCCTTTTTAGGAAGTAATTCCACTATTTCCTGCTGCGAGGTATTGAATGCCCTCATTTTCCCAGCCCACGAACAACACCACAACAACTCATTTCTGTGCGCGGCGATCGTAAAAGGCCAAAGCAATATGGCCGCTGGCGCGACCCTCGGTTCAAATCATAATTCGCGTGGAGCGGATGGGGAATTGCAGGCGGGACGTGGATTTTGGCCCGGCTTATCCGTAGCCCTAAAACACAATTCTAAATTCGCCTCCTTTAACCTGATATCTAAAGGAAATTACCCGGGCGAAATCCAAAATCCTCTACCCTTCTCCCTCATCGGAAACGACGACAAAGAAGGCGGATTGTTGATTATCGCGGGCTACTGGTTCCAATACAATATGTATGCCCTAGCACGCAACGCCTGGAAATTCGCAGCCAGGGACCAAAGAACCGACAAAGACATGTTGCTCGAATTTGATTTCTTGGCACCAGACACGGTTTCGGAAATCTTACAAGGGATCAACTTATTGGAGAAATGGGTTTCTGACTCGCTAGGCGGCGGAGATGGCAAAGCCTGGTTAAACGACCCAGCGAATGCGTCGAATCCACTAGACATTTTTGCCACCGGTATCGAAAATACGAAGCGCAGAACCCGTATAGCGAAGGCGCATAAAGCCTACCAGATTTTCCACGATTTATTGTATTATCATGCGGCCAAAGAATGGCTAGCCACTTCCGAGCGTCACCCATCACAATCTCCTTCAGCACTTTTACAAGCCACCTTGAAGAACGCGACGGCAATTCAGATTTGGGAAAATTTAGGAGGCCAGCTGATCCCTTCAGGTGTCATTCATACAATGAAAGAAGAGGTGAAATCTGGAAAAATCACCCGATGGAAACAGGTGCACGAATTTTACGAAAAACAAGCCGCACTTTACCCGGACCAAAAATTCGAAAACGCCCTCAACGGCTTATTGCAAATTAATCCTCAGGCTTTCGAAAATATCCCTGCGTGGATTGATCGCACCATCTCAACGGCAGAATTCTTAACGGCCGGCATCGAAAGATCCCGAGCGAAAGACTATCAAGATCCCTATCGATTAGCGATGTTTGGCAATGCCAAGGAACTCGATGCGGTGATCGGCGATGTGAAGGATAATGAGTTTATTCAGGAAGCGAAAATGCGCGCGATTTCCTTTAGAGAAAAATTAGAGGGATTAAAGCATAGAGCATAAAGTAAGGATTAAAGAATAAAGCATAGAGCATA
>CAIVPV010000188.1 GCA_903907915.1 uncultured Cytophagaceae bacterium | reverse complement strand
GGAGCGCGCGAAGGATTTAGTTGCTCAGATGACTTTGGAGGAGAAAGTGGGCTTTATGCTGATTAGTACGACCCGCATGGGAGGAGATCAAGTTTTCAATAATGGGGTTCAAGGTAGTGCTGGACCTCGACCGAAAATCACGGAAGGCTTTAACGAAGAAGATCAGGTACAAAGTACGAATATGTTTACGCGTAAACCATTAGCTTCCCCTAATATGGGAGCCGCTGGTACGACTAAAGGGGTAACACAATTTCACCTACGTCATTTCATTTTACGGGCGAACGCAGAGCCGGCGATTTTAGCCAAATGGTCGAATAATTTACAAGAACTTTGTGAGTCAACGCGCCTGGGAATACCGGCTATTGTGGCTTCCAATCCGCGTAACCACGTAACTACGGATGCATCCGTAGGACTTAGTGTGGGTGTAACATCCTTCTCTAAATGGCCCGGTGAATTAGGTTTGGCGGCCATGCGTGACTTTACTTTAACACGCAAATTTGCGGAAACGGCAGCGACCGAATGGCGCGCAGTAGGCCTTAGAAAAGGCTATATGTATATGGCTGATCTAGCTACAGAACCGCGTTGGGGACGTGTGGAAGGAACTTTTGGCGAGGATGCCGATTTAGCTTCGAATATGATTACGCAAATTGTTTTAGGATTCCAGGGAACTAAACTATCGTCTTCGTCTGTGGCAATGACCACAAAACACTTTCCAGGCGGTGGTCCGCAAGAAAATGGACAAGATTCCCACTTCGACTGGGGAAAATTTGCGCATTATCCAGGTGGCACGTTTGACTTCCATGTAAAGCCATTTAAAGCGGCGATTGCGGCTGGAACTTCAGCCATTATGCCCTACTATTCTGCGCCAAAAGGCAAGGAATTCGAAGAGGTGGGATTCTCGTTTAACAAAGCCATGATAGGGGATTTACTGCAAGGTAAATTAGGCTTCAAGGGCATTATCAATTCTGATACGGGTCCTATTGAAATGATGCCTTGGGGCGTGGAAAATAGCACGATTCCGGAGCGTTACCAAAAAGCACTCAACGCAGGGGTAGATATCTTCTCGGGTTCAGCTGATCCAACAACCTTGATCGAAGTGGTGAAAAAAGGAATGGTTTCAGAGGAACGAATTAATCAGTCGGTAGCTAAATTATTGAAAGAGAAATTCGATTTAGGTCTATTCGAGAATCCGTATGTGAATGTGGATGATGCGGTGAAAATTGTGGGGAATAAGGAGGCGACTGCTGCTGCGGATTTGGCCTTACGTAAATCGATTGTGCTTTTACGCAACGACGAAAAACGTTTGCCTATCGCTAAGAAGACCAAAGTCTATTTCGAGACCTATTTCAATTCCGGTCGCAACCCAGCGGAGGCGATCAAGGTCGCTAAACCAACCTATCCGGGATTAGAATTCGTGAACACGAAGGAGGAAGCTGATGTGGTTTTATTGTGGTTAATTCCTTCAGCCGGTGGCTTATTTAGCTCGCAAGGAGCGAAAATCGATTTGAATTTATCTAAGAATCGCATCGATGTGAATCATGTGAATGAGATTATTAATGCCAAACCAACCATCTTAGCCATCAATTACACGAACCCGTGGGTGATAGAAGAAATTGATAAAGGAAAGGCCGCGTCCATTATTGCGACTTTTGGAACGACGCAAGAGGCCCTGTTAGATATTGTGACTGGAGCGTATAATCCATCAGGCAAAATGCCATTCACCACACCGCTGAATCAAGCCATGGTTGAATCAAATAAATCAGACGTGCCTGGTTATATGGAAGGGCCGGGATATGGATTGTTTGCGTTTGGGCATGGATTGAGTTATTAAAAATTATCAATAAGCTGTTTTGTTTGTTTCGTTTAAATGTGTACTTTTATTCGAAATAAACGAAACGATATGAACGCTGGAACTGAAACGCCGACCTTAAAAGATCAAAAAATAGCAAAAGCTAGTTTTGACATTTTAATAAATGAACGCAATTCCTCCCGTTCTACTAAAAAAAATCGAGTAAAACTCGTCTTTCAAGAGACAAAAAATAGCCTTGAATTGCCAGAAAAAGCAGTTTCCATTCTTAAGGAGATTCTCCTTTTCATGTCTGAAGGAAAAGGGATTACCCTCATTCCTACTGGCATAGAATTAAGCACACAGGAGGCGGCGGATATTCTCCAAGTTTCGCGTCCTCATGTAGTGAAACTCTTAGAAGAAGGTAAAATTCCTTATCATAAAGCAGGTAGCCATCGCCGTATTTCTCAGCAAGATCTGACTACCTACGAGCTTGCCCTTAAAAGTACTAGAAAAGCAAGTTTGGATTATTTAGCTAAGCAGGCGCAGGAAGAGAATTTAGGGTATTAGTGGCTAAAAGTTGAATGACCTACATTCACTTAACTTTGTAAAATGAATCCTTCCATTTCTTTTCTCGAGAGAGCCAAGATGGCCACTGCTGCCTTAACTAAACAGCCTGCTGTTACCTTAAAAGTAGCCAAGGAACAGGCGCAATGGCTCAAGAATGCAAGCAGTTCAAACGTAAGGAAGCAAAGAGATTAATTCTATTTCAAAAAACATTCCATAAATTAGAGCTCAGAATTACGCGATCATTATTATTGGAAATCAACAAATGAACCCACACTTCCCCGCATTCAAACGGATCATCACGAATCCAATTCTATTTAAGTTTTTTGTTTTCCAAAAGCTTTCCTCCGCTTTTTGGGCCGGACTTTCCATTGCTCATTTCGACGAAAAATCCTGTGGAATACGCGTGAAACTTTCGTGGTTTAATCAGAATCCATTTCGCTCCATGTATTTTGCCGTGGAGGCGATGGCGGCGGAAATGAGTTGCGGGATGTTGGCTTTAGGACAGGTATATAAACGGCAACCTGCCGTAAGTATGCTCGTGGAAAAGCTGGAAGCTAAATTCGTTAAGAAGGCAACAGGAGTCATCATTTTTACCTGCGAGGATGGCCAGGCATTACAAGACACCGTGAATGAGGCATTGAATAATCCGGCAGGTTCAAAACTAGGTGTGACCTCCATCGGCCGAAATCAAGCCGGCGAAGTCGTAGCTGAGTTCTATTTAACCTGGACGTTTAAAGCGAAGAGCTTATAAGTTATATTTTAAGCTAATTGTACCGATTACTTGTCCGTCTGTTAGGGTATAATTGCCAAAGGCTTTGGCCTGAAAATGCTCGTTAATATCATACGAAATCGTCTCAGCTACTCCTGTCAAATCTCCCACGGATAAGTAATATCCCTGTGTTAAAAAACTCCAGTTTTTATGGCGGTAATTCGTGTTTCCAGACACTAATGTCACTTTAAAATCGGTATTGCGTGCTTGCCCATTTAAAATGAACGAGCCCACGCTCATCTTTTTGCTCACCGGATAAGACATCGTCAATTCTCGACCGAAGAAACTCGTCACTTCATAATCCTCCGTCATTTGAAAAGCGGGCATATGGATACCTATAATTGCCTTAAATTTTTTATCAATAAATCGATAGCGTGTAAATAAAGCTACCGTTGTAGGCGTCATGCTCTGTATACGCATCATGTACATCAAGTGCCCTGTTAAGCGTTTCTTAGGATTTGTGCCAGCATTAATGATAAGATTAGGCTCTTTCGAGGTGAAAGCAGGGATAAAGGAGAATCCTCCTGTGCTCATCTCAATACTTCCTGTTTGGGCAGTTAGTGAAAAAGACGCTAAAATAAGGCAAACGGCTAGCAATTGTTTCATATTGATACATTAGGTGGTAAAATCAGGTGCAAAGGTACGGTTTTTCTATCTGAAAACATCCTGTACGTTTTTTCAGTTATTATCTAGTGGTCCTTTCGAATAGCTATTTCCTGATTTTCCCGCACCAATTGTTTGAGGAAACACTATCTCAAAAAGCGGACGTATTCTACCTGATTGAATCTGATTTGTTCTTCAATCAATACGCTTTTCACAAACAAAAAATCTTGTTCCACCGGGCGAGCATGCGGGCGTTTGCCGACCGCCTTCGTGGCGCTGGCAAAACCGTAGAATACATTGATGCCCAGGATCCTCGTGCTTCTGAATTTACTTTAGTCGCATCTTTAGCGGGTGAAATTACGCTATTTGATCCGAATGATTATTTGCTGGAACGGCGCCTTCGTCGTGCTGCTAACATTCGCTTATTAGTTAGTCCTAACTTCTTAAACACGGATACCTCCCTATTAGGAAATCGCAAGCCCTATTACCAAACCGCTTTCTATACCCAGCAACGTAAAGACCGTGGCATCTTGTTAGAAGAAGACAGCAAACCCGTGGGAGGCCAATGGACATACGATACAGAAAATCGGAAGAAAATACCGAAAAACACCTTCATCCCGGCGCCCTTTCCAGCTGTTTCAAACGAATACATTAGCGAGGCAATCGATTACGTCGCTCAACATTTCCCCGATAATCCCGGCACGAGCGACATGCCGTTTTCGGGTGCGTATTATCCGGTAACACATGCAGAAGCTCAGGCGGCTCTGGAACTTTTTTTACGGGAACGTATGCATCTGTTTGGGGATTACGAAGATGCGATAAAGGCGCAGGAGAAGACTTTGTTTCACAGTATTTTAAGTCCTCTGATTAATGTGGGTTTGTTGAATCCTGCTGACGTTATCGAACGTGTCGCGGCCTCCGCTGCACCCCTAAATAGCGTAGAAGGCTTCATCCGACAAGTAGTCGGGTGGCGGGAGTTTGTCCAATTGTTGTATCGGAAAATCGGGGTGAAACAACGCACCACAAATTACTGGGGATTTACTAACGAAATGCCCGCTGCTTTTTATGATGGGACGACCGGAATATTGCCCATCGATCAGACGATTCACAAACTTTTAAAAACGGGTTATAATCACCACATCGAGCGGCTGATGGTACTCGGAAATTTTATGTTATTGTGCGAAATCAAACCAGATGCGGTTCATCGCTGGTTCATGGAAATGTACATTGACGCGTATGATTGGGTAATGGTCCCGAATGTGTATGGCATGTCGCAATTTAGCGATGGCGGATTAATGACTACTAAGCCCTATATCTGCGGCTCGAATTATATCTTGAAAATGAGCGATTATCCGAAAGGCGAATGGCAGGAAATTTGGGATGGATTGTTCTGGCGGTTCCTCGATAAACAGCGAGAGACGTTTCGTAAAAATCCGAGATGGGTAATGCTGATTAGTACCTGGGATAAGATGCCTTTGGAGAAAAAGTCACACCACTTAAACAACGCTGAAACGTTTTTAGCTAAGCTTTTTGCTTAATTTATTCCAAAAAGAAAAGAAGCTATTGAATTCCCCTTGTAAGCCCGGAGCTAGCGAAGGATGCTCCTCTCGTATTCCCTGAAAATGGGCATTAATAGGGTGGTCACGGAAAATTCCTTTAACCGGTAGCTGCGCGATTTCCCCATAAAAAACTTGAATCCCCGGAATATTCGTGGCTAAATCGAAAATGAATTGCATCGTACGCTCAGACATGGGGTGTTTCGCAAAATGACTCGGTTCTAATACTAAAATGCGATTCCCGTCTTCGCCTTCGTGGAAGGTAGGATCGAGGGTATAATGGGTATAAATGAAGGTGGGAAGCTCTTGGTGAATCTCCAGCGCTTTCGTGGCGGGCGCCGCTAAAATAAGCTTCGGATTCGCCGATTCCCTTAATTCTTCCGGCACCGAGTGCAGAGGCAATTCCTCGTAACTATAATCCAAAAACGTGTCTGTTTGCCGGCTGCCCGTGTACTTATTTACATTTTCTTGGTTCACATAATACAGCTTATTGCTGAAAGTTCCGGCGCACCATTGCCAGCTCAGCGCATTGCTCGCTAAATCTCCATCCAATAAATGATAATACAACCAAGCCGCAGGAGCAGACCAATGATATTTCCCCACATTGCAGGTGATGGCCGCGAGGTACATGCGGAGGTGATTATGCAAATACCCCCTTTCGGGAAAGCTTTTTAAATGCGCATCTAAGGACTCGATTCCCGTCTCCGCCTCTAACACGGCAGCGGGAATTCCCTGGTACAAAACCCCTTCTTGCGGGTGACGAATATCGCTAAAAATAGCGTCCCCTTTCTGAAACCAAGTCCGGGTATAAAACTCCCGCCAGGCTAATTCTTGAATGAATTTTTCTGCCTGTTCCATTCCGATTCCGCGGTTTTTTAATCGGGCTACGACTTGCGGGACCGTGATAAATCCGCGGGATAAATACGGGGAAAGGTAAGAAACTCCCCCGTTTAAAAAATTACGAGAACGGGCGTAATGAGCCGGGTCGAACGCATCAATCCGGGCATAAACGGCCTCGAGTGTGGTAGGAAATTCCACTAACGCTTGCTGATTTTATTCATACTGATGCCGCGCTGCAGGGTGCATTTGAAACGTGCGTCTGATGAAACCCGCTTTAATAGATGTTTCGTGCTACGGCCAGACATGCGTTTGCGCCACATTTGGAAGCTAGATAATTTACTATTCGCCCGCATGAATTCGATGACCTCTTTTTCTTTTAGGCCAAACTGAAATTCAATCGCCTCGAAAGGCGTGCGATCTTCCCAAGCCATTTGGATGATGCGGTCGATGTCCTCGTCCGAAAACTTATTTGCTACGTCTGCACTTTTCACCACAGTAGATAATTTGATCCCAATTCTGCTCCCATTTCTTGCGCCAAGTAAAAGGGCGATTGCAAACGGGACAGGTTTTGGAAGGTAAATGTTGTTTTTTAACGCCTTGCATAAAAAAGGGCTTGCCTACAAGACAAACCCTTTTGAAATGAAAATGTTTTAAACTAGAATAACTTCTCGCCTGGAGGCGTTGCCCCCGCTAAGCGAATGTAAACGGTCGCTTGACCCCGGTGGTGAGTTTGATGCTCAAATGCTTTTTCAATCGCCTGACCGCGTGTCAATTCAAAGCGGCCAAACAACTTAACCGATTCAGCTAATTTTGCATCGGGTACATTTTTAATGGCATTGATTGCGAAATCGTATGCTGCTAAAACCTTCTCCGTTACACTAGCTTTCGCTACATCATTTGATTTTTCTAAATCCTTTGCGGTAGGTGCAACATCAGTAGCTGGACCTACGATTCCATAAAGCGCATCACTTAAGTGAAGCATTTGGCCTGCAAAAGAACGCATTTCCTTCGTCGGCTTTAGCGCATAGCCACTTTCTGGCATTGCGTCTAAATATTCTTTCGTGAAAGCGCGCGCGCGTTCCCAATCTTTAATCCGCTCCGCTTTCGGAGTTTGAGCCTGCAGGCTAGTTGCCATAGCTAGGATGGCAAAAAAGGTGAATAGTTTTTTCATGATATTATAATTTATATGGGTTATTAACTCGTTTATTGCCTGTTTTGACCAGATTACTTTTAAAGGCGCTTGTAGTTGAAGTTTAGTTGGGGCTTAATTTAGGAATAAGGTTTTGTAGATACGAATATTTAAAAGTAGAAAAGACAACTTTGCCATTTTCAACTGATACGATGTGCTCCGGCATTTTCCCATGAGCAGAACCTTCCAATATATCTACAAAGTCAAATTGAGCATAATACTTATTCAAGTTTTCAAATCCTGCATAATACCTTCGCTCCACTTCATATTTAGACACAAAATGTCCACCATTTTCTACCCTTATTGCAACCCGTTTATTCGCTAACTCTAACGAGTCCAAACAAAGAAATATCAAAAAAAGATCATACCCTTTAGCTCTAAATTTATTAGGCCAAAACATCGGTTCGTTATCAAAATTAGTTTCAAAAGCAAAATCTTTGCCATTTTCCCAAGCATGTTCAATCTCACTAGTTAAATCAGATGATGCCAAATTATGAGCCATTTGTTCCTTAATGTCAATCTCTAATAAGTCCCTATAGCGGCTCAAGAAATGGAAATCATAATCAAATGGTACAATCGAGTCTGAGGGAACTAAAGACCGAGAAAAAGAAGATTTGCCTGAGCCGTTACATCCTGCGATGACCAGCAAGCGAGGTTTAAGCATGATTAAATTGAGGTGCTACTTGCGGTGATTTATTTGTAGTACCTAATTTGACATGAGATTCGTAGACTTTGATTTGTTGTCTAACAGCTGGCATTGCTTTCTCCAATTGCTTTTGAAAAAAAGCAACTCGTTTTTCTGTATTTGAGAAGTTTTTCATAACTGAAGAATTATTGAAAGACAAAATTACAATTTAATTTCAACATTAAAATCCAATATGCTTATAATTAACCTATTATACCCAAATCTCTCCCCTTAAATACAACACACTTTTCCCGGCTATCTCTACCCGATCACCTTGCAATGTGCACGTGAGAAAGCCTGTTCGCTGGGATAATTGCATCGCCGTCATTGTTTTTTTCCCTAAAATGCTGTGCCAATAGGGCATCAATGTCGTATGCGCGGAACCTGTAACGGGGTCTTCGTTACCACCACTATTTGGGCCAAAAAAACGAGACACAAAATCTGTCTTTTCGCCGGGAGCAGTCACGATAATACCGCGCACTTGGTGAATTTTTAAGGCTTCGAAATCGGGTTGAAGATTAAGAATATCGGACTCAGATTCATAAATGAAAAGCAAGTCTGTTTTCCCTTTAAAAACTGCCCGAGGGGAAACAGCCAGTCCGGTGCTATATACTGGATCTACAGCTAATTCCTCCATCACATCGCAAGGGAAATTCAATACAAACTGATCCCCTCTTTTACTAACCATAAGCGGGCCACTGCGATGGGATAGAAAGTGTACATCTTCACTCGTGTGACCTAATTCGTGAAAGACCACATGGGCACTCGCTAGAGTCGCATGCCCACATAAATCCACTTCTATAGTGGGCGTAAACCAACGAATTTCGTAACCGGTAGCTGTCGGAACAATGAAAGCTGTTTCGGCTAAATTATTCTCAAATGCGATATTTTGCATCAACTCATCTGGGAGCCATCTGTCTAGTGGACAAACAGCGGCAGGATTACCTTTAAACAATTGATCGCTAAAGGCGTCGACTTGGTAGATAGGAATTTTCATTAGGCTGGAAAGGCTTTTCTTTTAGGACCACAAGATAGGCATTTTCAGCAAAATATTATTAGGCTACTTCCTCGTAAACCGTATCCAAATAATCGTAAATCAAATTGAAATAAGTTACAGCTAAATCTCCGGCTTCATTGTCATTTGATAAATCAAAAATAGAGGATTGAAAAATACATTCTTCAAAAATTTGATCGATATAATAATCAACATCAAAAATTGATTTAGAACTAGACGTGTAAGATTCAAAAACGGCTCTAACGAGCTCCATTTGCACTTCTGAGAGAATTAATGGCATTTCCATAATCAGATTGTTTAGGTTGTTTTCTTATCAAAAATAACAGAATAATCGACCCCCAATATAATCAAATGGTTAAGTAATTAGCACGTTTCTGTTATGAATTTTGCGTCTATTTAGTGACATATAATTTAACTAATACGTAATGTATTTGCAGTAAAAATAGAGGATATTGCATGGTACAATTTTTAGAATGAATCCATGGTTAAAAACATTATTTTCTTCCTATGTTTAGCATTTATTTCTCAAGCTCAACCTCGCATTTCTGCTCACCGCGGAAATACGGGAATAGCCCCTGAAAATACCTTGGCCACCTATAAAAAGGCCTTATTGCTCCATGTAAATTTTATTGAAATCGATGTACGAACATCGGCAGATGAAAAATTAATTATTCTGCACGATGGAACATTGAACAGAACAACAACAGGCGAAGGTCCAGTGAAAAATCAAGTATTTTCAGAATTGAAAAAACTGTCTGCGGGAAAAGGGCATGCTGGATTTGAGAAAGAAAAAATCCCGAGCCTGGAAGAAGTTTGTGAGCTCATTTCGCGTTGGAATAAATGGCATTCAAAAAAGACATTTATCTATGTGGATTGCAAAGAAGTTGCACCAAAGCCTTTGGTAGAAATACTTCAAAAATACGGCTTAGCTAACGAATCGTGTTTCTATGGGAATGACCCGTTTTTGCTTTCCTTAAAAAAGGAATTCCCCCAAGCCCGGTTGATGCCAAGCCTTCGAAAAAAAGAAGAAATAGCCACTAAAATTTCCTCCCTCCAACCATATGCATTCGATGCGAATTATTTAACACTCACACCAGAAATGGTCCAGGAAGCACATTCTAAAGGTGTTCAAGTTTTCACTGATTTATTAGGCCCATTAGACAAAGTGGAGAATTACCAAAATGCCGCCAAAATGGGTGTCGATTTAATACAAACTGATAAGCCTGCCTTAGTCTTTAAAACCCTTAAAAACTAAATAAATCCCCAAAGAAAATTCCCACAGCGCGATGGGAACTGCGGATAAGCCAGCGATAGGTGCATGCTGATCTATTGTACCGTATAAAACGGCTACATCGCCAGCCACTAAAGTAAAGGCGCCAATGATCCCAATGATGGGTAAAATGCGTGGAACCAATTTGGTTTGGTACAAGAGTGTTCCGAGCAGAAGACCATTGACGGCGGGGATGAAACTTTGGCTAATCAAAAACAAACGATCATACAACATCACTAATCCTCGGGAAACAACCTGTGCTTCTGCTCCTAAAGAGCGCAAATTCAAGACCGTTAACAAACTCGCAACTCCCGCAAAAATCAGGGTCGCTTCTAAAATCCGAGCAGCCACAAAACCCAAAGCAAGCATTTCATTTTGCTTCTTTAGGACCGGATAAAACGCCAGCGCAGTCCCAATGCAGGCCAAAGCCATCACCAATTCTAACATTCCTCCGAGCACCACATCATTTGATGGGGCAGAATTGAGAACAAAATTAGGTTGGTGGATTTCGTGGTAAAGCGATAAAGTAGGTATCGAAATGAAGGTCAACAGGTAGAGAATACCGGCGGTCAAGGAGGTTTTGCGAGATGCTGTCATAGTCTGCAATTACGACATTTATTCTTTTCAGTCCTTTGATTATTTTATAAACGGCAAGCCTGCTATCTTTGGAATCAATGAATGTAATAACAATCCGACCAGCCTCCCCTTTAGACCTCGCTGCCTTACAAGCCATCGGTCGAAAGACCTTTAAGGAGGCTTTTGCCGCTAACAATTGTGAGGAGAATTTGGCCGCTTATCTGGAAGATGGATTTTCGAAGGAGAAACTCGAGGCGGAATTACGAAACGAGAATTCAAAATTTTACTTCGCGCTTCAAACAAATGAGATAATCGGTTATTTGAAAGTTAACATGGGGGATGCGCAAAGTGAAAAGCAGGACCCCGATGCGATGGAAATCGAGCGCATTTATGTGCTTCAGCAATACCATGGGAAACAGGTGGGATTATTACTTTACGAGCACGCTTTAGCGATCGCAAAAGCACGTAAGGCACCCTATATGTGGCTAGGGGTTTGGGAGGAGAATCCGAGGGCCATCCGATTTTACCAGAAGCAGGGATTTGTGGAATTTGATCAGCACATCTTCCAATTAGGGGAAGATGCGCAGACCGACATTTTGATGAAACTTAACTTAACTGTTTAGCAAAAGGCTGCTGGTAAAAACGCTTACCCGTTGCCTTATACAAGGCATTCGCAACCGCCCCAAAAATCGGTGGGAACGGCGGCTCGCCTAATCCCGTAGGATCAATCTCATTCTTCACGAAATGCACGTCGATTTTCTTCGGTGCTTCGTTGTGACGAATCATACGATAAGTATCGAAATTGCGTTGATCTGTACGACCCTCCGTTAAGGTTAATTGGCCAAATAAGGCATTGCCAATTCCGTCAATTGCCGCACCTTCCGCCATGTTTTTAGCTCCTTCTGGATTCACAACTACGCCGCAATCTAGGGCAGTAGTTACTTGGTCGACCGTTACTTGATCGCCTTTCACGCGTAAATCAATGACCTGCGCTGCATACGAATTGTGGCAGAAATACGCTGAAACTCCGCGCTTTTTACCCGCATTTTCCGGTTTTCCCCAGCCCGATTTCTCGCGCACTAATTCCAACACGCCCATGTAACGGCTCGCATCGTAATCGTTGGTTTTTCCTACCGGGTTATCTTTAGCCCGCTGCAATAATTCCAAACGGAACGCAATCGGATCCTTGCCCATGTACTCCGAAATCTCATCCAAGAACGACTGTTCCGCCGCCGCATTAAAATTCGAACGAGGTGCACGGAAGGCTGCAATTGTAATGTTTGAAGGAATGACCCAGCTTTCCGCAAGGTAATTATCAATAGCGCCTGCAGGAAAACGATTCGCATGCAATGGAGATTCTGGTACGCCTCCTCCTTTGGCATGAAAGGCAATCAGTTTCTTATTCTCATCAAATGCCGCGCGATAAGTCAATTGATACATTGGGCGATAAGTACCACCGCTGACATCGTCCTCACGCGTATAGATCAGTTTAATTGGGGCGTTAACTTGCTTCGAAATCAAGGCCGCCTCAATCATATAATGACCGTAAGCACGACGACCGAAACCGCCACCCATACGAGCTAATTCAATCGAAATATTTTCCTTCGGAATGCCTAAACGTGCCACCATCGATGGAACCATAAAATCTGGTATTTGGATAGGGGCAACGAATCGCACTTTGTCGCCTACAAAATGCGCAAAGGTGTTCGTCGGTTCCATAATATTATGTGCCAAAAACGGTGCCGTAAATGTTCTTTCAATGACGTGTTTCGCCTCCGCAAAAGCTTTTTCTGGATCACCGTCTCTCCGCTCAATTTTGCCTGGTTTTTTATCCATTTCCAGCATTTGGGCATAATGCTTTTTCGTGCTTTCTAAACCCGCTGGAATTGTCCTTTCTTGCCCATTTTGACCCATCTCCTTTTTCTCAGGCGCCACTTCCCAAACCGCTTTCAATTTCTTGCGCGCATTCATCACATCCCAGGTAGACTTGCCCACAATAGCAATTACTTCATTAAAAGCACGTGTATCAAACCCGGCAAATTTGTGGTCGTCATTATAGACTTTGATTTGGAAAATATCCACGATCCCTGGCATCTTTTTCGCCGCAGTCGCATCAAAGGATTTCAATTGCATCCCAAAAGCAGGTGGACGTTCCGTCATTGCATACAACATCCCTGCTTCGCGGTAGTCCATCCCAAATAAAGGTTTTCCTTGTACGATTTTAGGGGCTACTACATTCTTCTGTGGAGTACCAATTAAGCGGAACGATTGGTTCCCCTTCAATACGATGTCCTTGGGCACTGGTAATTTCGCAGCTGCCGCGGCAAAAATTCCGTAGGTTTCTGACTTGCCACTAAACGCATGTGTGACCATTCCGTTAGCGGTGGTCAATTCTGTTACTGGCAAATTCCAGGCCTGGCTTGCCGCCGTCAAAATCATCTGACGCGCTGCCGAACCCACCGTCCGCAATTGCTTCCAAGCCATGCGAATACCTTGGCTACCTCCGGTAAACTGACGCGGAAATGCTTTGGGGTCGTAATTCCCTTGTTCCACTTCCACTTGCTTCCAATCCACGTCTAATTCCTCTGCAATTAACATCGGTAAAGAGGTCATCACATTTTGGCCAAATTCAGGGTTAGGAGAAAATATTTTGATAGAATTATCCGACGCAATTTTGACGAAACTAGTCACCTCTTGCCATACGGGTTCAATGTTCAATTCCCCTAGCGATTCCACGGGTTTTGCACTCGCGAACCATGAAATACCTAGCATCATGCCTCCTCCGGATAGCGATGATACTTTCAAAAACGAACGTCTGCTGAGATTTGAGTCTGTCTTTTTCATTTTATTTCGTAGCGGCTAGTTGAATGGCTTTTTTGATACGCGTATAGGTTCCACAACGGCAAATGTTGCCGGTCATGAAATTCTCAATATCTTCTTCCGTTGGATTCGGGTTATTTTTCAAGAGAGCGGCGGCGCTCATGATTTGGCCAGATTGACAATAGCCGCATTGCGCGACGTCTTCTGCGATCCACGCTTTCTGTACGGGGTGATCGCCCTTCGCAGATAAGCCTTCGATGGTGGTGATTTCTGTTCCTGCCAAAGCCGAAATAGGCAACTGGCACGACCGAACCGCCTGTCCATTTAAATGCACCGTGCAAGCCCCGCAAGAGCCCACGCCACAACCGTATTTAGTACCTTCCATGCCGAGAATATCACGGAGAACCCACAACAGGGGCATGTTTTCGTCCGCCTCTACCTGGTGGACTTTCTGGTTAATCTTAACGGAATATTTCTTGATCATAGTCTGAATGATTTATGAGAATCAAAGCAAATATAGACAATTCGAACGCTTCCGAATTATAGAATTCAAACAATGAATTAATCGATCTTTTTAATAAACTTCGCCGGAACTCCTCCCACAATCGTATTACTAGGCACGTCTTTCGTCACCACTGCACCGGCAGCCACAATCGAATTTTCACCTACCGTAACACCCGGTAAAATAATGGCGCCAGCACCCAGCCACACATTTTTGCCAATGTGTATCGATTTTAGATCTAGGCTTTTGCGATTGCTTGGATCCACCGGGTGGTTCTCTGTCACTAATTTCACTTGCGGCCCGATCAACACATCGTCTTCAATGGTGATTCCGCCCAAGTCTAAAAACGAACAGCCGTGGTTGATAAACACGTTTTTTCCTATCGTCGTATGCTTTCCAAAATTGGTTGAAAATGGGGCTAAAACCGTCGTCGATGGGTCAATGCTTTGGCCTAAAATTTCAGATAAAATCGCGCGAATCTCCTCCACCTTGCCAGAAGCATTCAGCTTAGCAGAAAGCGCAATCGTTTGATTCACGATCTCCCAAACCTCCGCCCATTGTGGATCAGTATGCGGAATGATTCCGCCGGCACGCATGCGTTCGAAAATGTTCATATACTCATAAAAAAAGCCATCCTCTCAGATGGCTTTCAGTCTATTTCACTACCGTAATTAATCCCGGAATCTCCACCATTTCGTTTGCCTCCGCCGCGTAATCTACGCCATCAAAACCGAATCCAAATAAACTAGAGAAATCCGATTTATACCCATTTAAATCGCCAATAGCGGGAAGATTTTCCGTCGTAGCACCTTTCCACAATTCAGCGACTTCTTTTTGTACTGCTTCATCCATTTCCCAATCGTCGATGCGGATACGACCTTTCTCGTCAACCGGAATAGAACCATTCGTATATAAACGCGCACTGAATAAACGTTGTATCTGCTCGATGCAACCTTCGTGGGTCCCGTTCGCTTTCATGATTTTATAAAGCAACGAGATGTATAAGGGGATTACTGGAATTGCTGAACTTGCTTGCGTTACGAGGGCTTTGTTGACTGAAACGAAGGCTTTGCCTCCTATTTTGGCCAAATCCTCCGTAATCTTAAACGCCGATGCCTCTAAATGGTCTTTCGCCATTCCGATCGTTCCCTTGCGGTAAACTGGTTCCGTCACTTTAGGTCCGATGTAAGAATAGGCAACGGTCGTCGCGCCTTCCGCTAAAACGCCAGCGTTCAATAAAGCATCCATCCACATCTGCCAATCTTCCCCGCCCATTACGGCAACAGTGTTAGCAATATCTTCCTCATTACAAGGGGTTATCGTCACGTCAGAAACAATGCCCGTGTGGAAATCAACCGTTTTATCCGTGAACGTATCACCGATAGGTTTCAAAACCGAACGGTGCAACACGCCCGATACAGGATGCTGACGAACTGGCGAAGCTAGGCTGTAAATGACTAAATCAATTTGGCCTAAATCTGCCTTAATTAAATCGATCGCTTGTGCTTTCACTTCGTTAGAGAATGCATCGCCATTAATGCTCTTCGCATAAAGTCCTGCTTTGTCTGCCGCTGCTTCGAATGCAAGGCTATTATAATATCCTGGAGAGGCTGTTTTGCCTTCTGCAGGTGCTTTTTCAAAGAAAACACCAATCGTCGCCGCATTCGAACCGAATGCGCTCGTAATGCGAGACGCTAAACCAAAGCCGGTAGAGGCTCCGATCACAAGCACTTTTTTAGGGCCATCGATGGCTCCCTTTGATTTAACGTAGTCAATTTGATTTAATACGTTTTGTTCGCAACCTTTCGGGTGAGATGTTAAACAGATAAACCCTCTCATTCTAGGTTCAATAATCATAGTGCTTGAATTTTGTTTGTGCAAATATAGTCAATGCGCTTATATTTGTCATAACAGTACCTGCTTTCCTACCATATGATCTAATTATGGGTCACTTCCTAGGATTCAAAATCAAAGAAACGCGCTCTAAACAATCATCTAAATGGTAGC
>CAIVPV010000187.1 GCA_903907915.1 uncultured Cytophagaceae bacterium | reverse complement strand
TAGGTACGATTCAGATGAATGGTAGTTTTAAGAATTACGGTTTTGGTGGGGTTCAGGCCAAAATTTCAGAACGTAGTCGCGAAAATAATTTGGAATATGGAATTACGGCCAACCTGAATTTAGATAAACTATTGCCTAAGAGCTGGGGTTTTAAAATACCTTTCTTTATTACGTACGACAGACGGAATATTTCGCCAGAATTTGATCCTTTTGATCCTGATATTTTCTTAAGGAATTCAATTCAGAAGTTTAGTTCTGAGGTAAAAAAACAATCTTATCTTACGCTAGTAGAAGATAATACAGAGCGGAAAGGTTTCAATTTTTCGAATGTGAAGAAGTCGAGAAGTGCGCTATCTAAAAATAGCTATCCCTGGGATTTCTCTAATTTTACCTTCTCGTACGCCTATTCAGAAATGATACGGACGAGCCCTCTAATTGCCGAATACAATCAATTATCGCATAAGGGAAGTGTTTTATATGCTTTTACGAGTTCATCCCGTTTCCTTGAACCATTTAAGAAAGCGTCGTTTGAATTGATTAAAGATTTCAATCTAAATCTAGTCCCATCGTCTTTATTGGTTCGATTAGATATGGATCGTAGTTTCATCAAAACTCAAATGCGGAATTCTGAATTTACAACCTTAGGTGTGGCTCCTCAATTTGAGAAGTATTGGTTCTTTAATCGCCAATATGCGTTAAATTGGAATTTGACTAAGAGTATCGTTTTAAATTATAATGCGCAGGTGAATTCCATCATTGATGAACCTATTGGGGATTTGGATACCCAAGAAAAACGAGATTCCGTGATGATTAGTTTACGGGCTTTAGGTAGAGCTAAAAGCTTTGATCAACAAGCGGGCATGGTTTGGCGTTTGCCCTTACAGAAATCGGTGCTTACCGACTGGATGAATGCGGATTACACGCATCGAATTGGTTATAATTATTATGCTAACTCTTTTGATATTCGAGATTCATTGGGTTTGCCTTTTGGGAATATTATTAAAAATAACCGAGAACAGGCTATTAATGGGAAAATAGATTTTGTTGCTTTATATAATCGCATTAAAGCATTACGCTGGGCGAATAGTCCTAGAACTTTTGGAAAAAATGTCGCAAGGAATCCTGGTGATGAGGAGGATATCGTGATTCCAGCGAATAATGCTGTGAAATCAATCACTCGTTTACTTTTAACTTTGCGCGGAATTCAGGTTAATTATTCTGTGAATGAATCTACGACCTTACCAGGTTTTATGCCAAATCCTGGGATTTTTGGCATGAATGCGATTAATTCAGCACCTGGTTTTGACTTTATCAGTGGGGGACAGGATGACGGTATTCGATTTAAATCAGCTGAAAATGGTTGGCTTACAAAAAGTACAGTTCAAAATACCCCATTCACCCAGCTGCGAACCCAAAAGTTAAGCTATTCAACCCAACTAGAGCCTACTAAAGATTTGCGTATTCAGGTAGATGGGAATTATAATCGGGGGGATAACTACCAAGAATTTTTCCGTCCAGAGCAAGCAAATGGTCCTTTTAAATCTCAAAGTCCTATACGATCTGGTAATTATTCGATGTCATTCCTATCCTTCATGACGGCATTTTCTGATCCGGAAACGGTCTTTGAGGAATTTAGATCTAATCGTTCGGTTCTCTTGTCTCGTTTAAATAAGGCTAAACCAACTGAAATAGGAACGTATAATCAGAATTCCCAGGATGTTCTGATTCCGGCTTTCTTTGCAGCCTATTCAGGTGTTTCAGCGAATAGTGTCAAGTATTCGCCCTTCTATGATATCCCGCTACCAAACTGGAAAGTAGATTATAATGGCTTGAATTTATTTCCAGGCATCAAGAATAAGTTTGCTTCCTTTACAATTTCTCACATGTACTCAAGCACCTATAATGTGGGAAATTTTGTATCCTCGCTGGAATATGGTCAATTCGCCACCGATTATATGAACCTGTCATTAAATAGTTTGTTGTATCCACTTTCCTCTCGTTTTGATCCTGTTACCAATACATTGATTCCTGTTTATGTGATGAGTACAATTTCTTTTGTAGAAAGATTTTCTCCTCTAATTGGGATAAATGCGGTAACTAAGAGTAAGATCTCCTTACGTTTAGAGTATAACCAAGATCGGAATGTAGGTTTAAATCTAGCGAATTCACAAGTAGCAGAATTAGCTAATAAGGATTTGACCGTTGCCATAGGATTTACTAAAGCCAATCTGCTTATACCCTTTAAAATCAATGGTAGAGCCGTGCGCTTACCGAATGATTTGCGCTTCAACATGAATTTAACGATTCGGGATACGCGTACACTTCAACGTAAATTAGATGCGGAGACAATTGTAACGCAAGGTTTTGTTAATTTTCAATTCCGTCCACAAATAAGTTATAATGTGAATAATAAATTAACGGTCACCGCTTATTTTGATAAGATGATGAATAATCCGTTGGTTTCTAATTCCTTCTATCGCTCTACGGTGGCAGGAGGTTTCCAAATACGCTATAGTTTAAGTGAATAATCAAAAATCGTTTGCAAAAAATCGAGAATTTAGTGACCTTTGTAAGCAAATAGATATTATATGAATTTTCCAAGTGAATTAAAATATACTCAAGAGCACGAGTGGATTAAATTAGATGGCGACGTAGCTATCATCGGTATTACAGATTTTGCTCAAGGTGAATTGGGTGATATTGTTTTTGTTGAAGTCGAGACTGTGGGAAAAAATATCGCGAAAGATGGTGTTTTTGGAACAGTTGAAGCGGTTAAAACGGTTTCAGATTTGTTCTTACCTATTGCCGGAGAAATTATAGAGTTTAATACAGCTTTAAATAACAGTCCTGAATTGATAAATTCTGATCCTTACGGGGATGGTTGGGTTGTGAAAATGAAGGCAGCTGATGCTGGTGATTTATCCCAATTGATGGATGTGGAAACATATAAATCCTTTATCGGACATTGATTTTAAAACCCTGTTAATCAGGGTTTTTTTATAAGCCAAAAAAAATGCGGATCTTATTCAAACAGATTTTAATTCAAGATAGTCGTTCAACCCACTACGGGAAGAAGATGGATTTATTAGCGGAGAATGGTCGTTGGATTTCTATTGAACCTTCGATTAAAGCAGATGCTGATGAAATCATATCGGGTGATGAATTGCTTTGGTTTCCTTCCGTCGTCGATCTGCGTGTGCATCATACCTTGCCAGGTGGTGAAAACAAGGAAGATTGGGATAGTTTACGGGCTGCTGCCTGGAAAGGTGGTGTCTTAGACTTACTGCTTCTGCCTACAGGAGACCCGGTGCCACAGCAACCAGAAGCGATTCAATACATAGCTCAAAAAATGGCAGGAACAGGCTTAGCTTGTTACCCAGCTGCTCCCTTAACGTTAGGGAATAAGGCAGAAAACTTTAGTGATTTGATGGATCTGCATCAGGCAGGGGCCTCTTGGTTTAGTCATGGGGCAGGATCTTTGCAAGACACAGACTTAATGTTAAAATGTCTTCAGTATTTGCAGCCACTTCCTGTAAAGGTTATTTCACGACCTGATGTGAGTGGATTATCCTTGTTTGGGCAGATTCACGAAGGATTACAAAGTACCTTATTAGGATTGAAGGGGATTCCTGAATTAGCGGAAACGATGCAGGTAAAACGGGATCTAGATCTACTAGCCTACGTGATGCAGCATTCGTTTGGTTTAGCTAATGCTAACTTTTCACTTCATTTCTCTTGTATATCGTCAGCAGAGTCTGTTAAATTAATCAGTGTGGCTCAAAAGGCCGGTTTATCAGTCACGGCAGATGTAGCAGTTCATTCCTTACTATTTACAGAAGAGGCATTAGCCGATTTCGATACACTGAAAAAAGTACATCCTCCCCTTAGGACAGAGAAAGATAGATTAGCCTTGTGGAAAGGTTTAAAAGACGGAACTATTTCATCTGTCGTATCTGATCATCACCCTCAGGAGGTAGAATATAAAGAACTTGAGTTTGATCAGGCTGCTTTTGGTACGATTGGTTTAGAAACTTTAGCGATAGCCTTTATCTCCGAAGCGAAAAAGCAAGGATTAGATAAAGTGGATCAATATTTATCTCATCATTCGGCGGCCTTCTTAGGAATCCAACAGCCAGAATTAAAGGCTGGAGATTGGATGAAAGGGATGGTGGTCAAAAAAGAGACCCATGTCTATGAGTCAAATTCAATCGCCTCTAAATCGAAGAATTCTATTTTCTTAGGCTACTCATTCAGCTATAAAGTGGCTGGGGTTTATCACGGATTAATTCAATAATGGTCAATAACTGGTTTTCTGAAATTAGCCGTTTTGTTCTTTTTGCCATACTATTTGTAGTCTTGCTAGTGGCTTATGGCTATGTTTTACAGTCTTTAGGCATTATTCCATTAGGGGGTAAAAAGGCACCTACTTTCGTCTTTTTACTTTTTTTTCAATGGTGGTATGTTTCTAAATTTCCACAGAATCACCAAGGTGAAAAGAAACATTTTCTAGTTTATTTTGCACTTCAATATATCTTAATAGTGATTACAGCTTTATTTAGTGCATTTTTTGTGTATTATTTTTTCCAATCTCAAGCTGGATTACAAATGCTTGGAGCCTATATTCAGCAAAGTTTATTAGAATTAAATTCTTATAAAGAAGTCATTGTTAGTCAAGAAGGTGGAGAATACTATAATAGTTTGCATGCGGGTATAAAATCAATTGATGCCTACAGCATTGCAAAAGATGATTTTTCTCAAAAAATTGCGCTTGGTTTTTTACCTAATTTGTTAATTTCACTCTACTATAAAAAATAGCTATGGAAAACTCGACAGAATCAACAGCCTCATCATCTATTATTGCCTTAAAGTATGGTTTCATTTATGGTCTATTAAGCTTTCTCTTTTCTACTCTTGTGAATGTGATGGGTTGGTCGGAGGATTTTCAAGAATCCATTGGTTGGATTTCTGGTATCTGGTCACTCGTGTTATCCGTAACTATATTATTGCTTTGTTTGCGCGAATATAGAGAACAAAATGAGGGTTATATTAGCTATGGCCAGGGTTTAGGATTAGCCACTTTGTCTGGGGCAATTAGTGGATTAGTCGCTGGGGCATTTAACTATATTTATATCCAGTTTATTGATAACACAGCTATGCAACGTCAACTCGATTTAGCTAGAGAGCGGATGGAAGATCAAGGCCTTAGTGCAAGTCAAATTCAGAGTGCGGAGGAAATAACTAATCTAGTTATGAATCCCGGAGTTCAATTTGTGATTGTAGTAATTACGAGTGTTATTTTCAATTTTCTTTTTGGCTTAATTATCGCCGCAGTCGTTAAACGAGAAAAACCTATTTTCGAATAAGATGTTCGCTCTTTTTAAAAAAGATGTGCTAGCCTTTTTTAGCTCTTGGATGGGCTGGGGGACTATTTCGTCTTTTTTTGCTTTAATGGGCGTTTATGTCTGGGTAATTGATGGAAATGTCTTAGACTATGGATTTGCGGAGTTAAGCGTTTTCTTTGACCTCAGCCCCTGGTTCTTTTTGTTTTTTGTTCCTGCATTGACGATGAGCAGTTTTTCAGATGAAGTAGAGAGAGGGACGTTTCAATTGCTAAGATCTCTTCCTATTACCTTGGGTCAAGTTTTATCAGCTAAGTTACTAGCACTCATTTTTATTAGTTTATTGACTTTATTGCCTAGTTTACTTTTTGTTCAAACAGTGGCTGTATTGGGTTTTCCTAAAAGCAATTTTGATTCATCCTTGATCTTAGGTGGATATCTAGCTCTATTTCTTTTAATACTATGCTTTGTGGGGTTTGGAGTATTAGCCTCTAGTTTAAGTAGAAAGCAGCCTGTAGCCTTTATACTAGGCTTGGTGTTAAATTTTGTTTTTTGGCAAGGAGCGAAGGAAGTAGGATTGGAGACGTTGGACTTATCCTCCCATTATAATAGATTGAGTATGGGTCTTTTGAGCTTTAGTGACCTGATTTTCTTTCTAGGCTTTTTCCTACTCATATGGGGGAGTATTAGATTTCGTTTACGCCAAATTATTTAAAATCACTTATTGTAATTGATTCAGTACAGAAGTTGATTTCTCTGCCCTCATTCGAGGCGATGATAAGTAATTTTTCGCGTTGATTATGTAATCTATCAAAGAACCATTCCTTGGCTTTTTCGTCAAAATTCGTCGTCGGTTCATCAAGCAATAAAACAGGTCTTTCAGATAAGAAGGCAAATCCTAACTTGATTTTTTGGCGCATTCCTGAAGAATAATTCTTAATTAATTTAGTTCGACCTGGTTGTAAATCGATAAATTCCTCCAGGAAATCTAAAGTGATTGATGCTGGGAGGTAGTTGTTTTTAATGAGAATACGCAGGTGTTCTTCTAAAGTATATTCTTCTATCAATTCGACATAGGGCGCCGCATAAGTGATTTGTGAATAGACTGATTCTGGGTCAATGCCAAGCATTTCTACGCTACCTGCGTTAGGAAGCGTAAACTGAGCTATTAGTTGTAATAAGGTTGATTTTCCGGATCCATTGGGCCCTGTAAGGGCATAAGAGTTGCCTGATTGAAAGCGATAGTTAAAATCGCGAATGACAAATTCTTGTCTGAACTTTTTAGAAAGGTTACGAACAAGAATTTCCATACTAAATTAGCCTTTCATGATACCTCTTTCTGAATTCTTAACGAAGTTGAGAATTTCGTTTCGCTCCGGAGTATTAGGTAATTGCGCTTCTATTTCTTCTAATGCCGTATTCGTATTTAATCCTTTTAAATATAAATAACGATAGGCTTCTTGAATGATATTGATTTGTTCATCCGTATAATTACGACGACGTAGTCCTACCGAATTAATTCCTGCATAAGTTAAAGGCTCACGTCCTGATTTAGTAAATGGAGGAACATCTTTTCTAACTAAAGAACCACCTGAAATCATGACATGTTGACCAATCGTTGCGAATTGATGAATAGCTGAAGAACCACCAATGATGGCAAACTCTCCCACTGTCACATGTCCAGCCATTTGAACTGAATTAGCAATAATACAATGGTCACCTATTACGCAATCGTGTGCAATGTGTACGTAAGCCATAATTAGACAGTTTTTGCCTATTACGGTTTTTAATTTATCGGATGTACCTCGATTAATCGTTACACACTCTCTAATGGTGGAATTATCGCCTATTTCAGCGGTGGTTGTTTCTCCGCCAAATTTTAGATCTTGAGGAATAGCTGAAATAACTGCTCCTGGAAAAATACGTACATTTTTACCAATACGCGCTCCAGGATAAATGGTTACGTTTGATCCAATCCAAGTTCCTTCACCAATTTCTACATCGGCGTGAATAGATGTGAATGCCTCGATACTAACATTAGCACCGATTTTAGCGTTCGAATCAATATGTGTTAACTGATGAATCATACATTTTTAACTTAGGACTTACGCACTAAACTGGCAGTCATTTCTGCCTCACAAACTACAACGCCGGCGACATAAGCCTTACCAGTCATTTTTGCAATACCTCTACGAATAGGGGCTTGAAGTTCACACTTAAAGATAATCGTATCCCCCGGTATGACACTTCTTCTAAAACGGCAATTTTCAATACCAACTAGATAGGGCCAATAGTTTTCTGGATCATCTACGGAACTCAATACGAGAATTCCACCCGTTTGTGCCATGGCTTCTACTTGCATAACCCCCGGCATAACTGGATTATTGGGAAAGTGACCCATGAAGTAATTTTCATTCATGGTGACATTTTTTACCCCTACAACACTATTATCATCTAAGTAAATGATTTTATCAATCATTTGGAAAGGATAGCGATGGGGCAAAAGTTCATATACTCGTTCGTGAGAAAATATAGGAGGCTGCTTGGGGTCGTAAACAGGTACTTTATTTTTCTCTGCTTCTAACATTAACTTCTTAATTTTTCTGGCTAATTCTATGTTAGAAGCATGACCAGGACGTGACGCTAAGATTTGAGCTTTGATTGGACGCCCTACTAAGGCTAAATCCCCCATTAAATCTAATAACTTGTGGCGTGCCATCTCATTGCTGAAATGTAAATTGGTGTTATTAAGTATTCCAGCTTCTTTAGAAACAGAGATTTTAGGTTTCCCCAAAACATCTGATAAATGAGCTAATTCTGCTTCAGAATAATCTTTATCAGCTATAACGATAGCATTATTTAAATCACCACCCTTAATTAATCCAGCTTTATATAATACTTCTATTTCATGCACAAAACAGAATGTTCTGCACATAGAAAAATCTTTTTCAAATTGAGAGACATGGCTTAGATTAGCGTGTTGGCTTGTTAGAAATTTGGAATTATAATCCACCATTACCGCCATGCGGTAGTCGTTGAGGGGTAAAGCCGCTAGCTCAATTCCATTTTCTAAATCCTTGAATCGAACTTCCTCCGTAATTTCAAAGAATTTACGGTGCGCATCTTGTTCTACTAAAACAGCGTCTTTTAGTGCTTCGACGAATTTGATGGAACTTCCATCCATAATAGGAGGTTCTGGGCCATCTAATTGAATGAGGATATTATCTACTTCTAAACCTACAAGTGCTGCTAAAACGTGTTCAACAGTATTAATACGGGCGCCATTGTGCTCTATTGTTGTTCCGCGTGAGGTATCTACGACATAGTCAACGTCAGCATCTGCAATCGGTTGACCTGGTAAATCAACACGTTGGAATTTGATCCCGTGGTTAGCAGGAGCAGGTAAAAATGTCATATTGGCAACTACGCCAGTATGTAAACCTACACCAGATAGGGTTACAGCATTGGTAATAGTATGTTGCTTATTGTTCATACGCGTTATTAAGATTCTAATCGTTTTAATAAGTCCGGCAACTGACGCAATAAAGCATTGCGTTTCAAGTATTCACTATTAGGGGAGGCCGGTGTTCCTCCTAATATTTGTCCTTCTTTTCGGACCGTTTTTGTTACCCCTGATTGAGCAGTAACAATGGTTTTATCGGCAACGGTAATATGCCCTGCTACTCCTACTTGACCACCTATTAAACAGTTTTGGCCAATTTTTGTAGAACCAGAAACACCCGTTTGTGCTGCTATGGCTGTATTGGCGCCAATTTCTACGTTATGGGCTATTTGTACTAAATTATCAATTTTTACACCTTGCTTGATCAAAGTAGATCCCATCGTGGCTCTATCAATGGTCGTATTAGCACCTACACTAACACCGTCCTCTAAAACTACATTCCCTAATTGAGGTATTGTAGTAAAAGATCCGTCTGCCTGAGGGGCAAAACCAAATCCATCTGAACCGATTACTGCATTCGCATGCAGCGTACAATTATTACCTATTCTGGTGTCGTTATAAATAACTACGCCTGGATAAATTACACAATTATTGCCAATACTTACTTTATTTCCGATAGTCACGTGCGCCGCAATGTACGTATTATTGCCAATACTAGACTCTGAACCTATGCTTGAAAATGGACCTAAATACAAATCAGAACCTATTTTAGCACTCTTTGCAATGTGCGTAGGTTCTTGAATACCCGTTTCTTTTACACTAGTAAACTCTTGGTATTTTTGAAGTAGAATAGTGAAGGCGGAGTAGGGGTCTTTTACCTTAATTAAGGTAGCCAAAGGCTTTTCTTTTAAGATTAAATCGTTAGCTACAATGATAGCTGTTGCCTTAGATGGGTATAAGAACGATTCATATTTAGGATTAGCTAAAAAGGATATACTTCCTTCTTGCCCGTCTTCAATTTTATTAAATGCCGTTATACTTGCTGAACCATCACCATCTACTGTTCCTTGAATTAATTGGGCTATTTGATCAACAGTAAATTTCATTCGGTCAAACGATGTTTAATAAGGGCTAATAGAATTTCCATTAGCTCAATTCTCCTTGCAAATATACGCTCTTTGGACAACAAAAATAGTATTTTTTTACAATCTTACTTAATGCTTGTATGGTCGGCAAATCGGATGCTTCGAGTAACTCGACCACCTGGCCTTGTTTGTCGACCATCTTAATGGTGTTGTCGCCCTGTACATAGGCGGCGTTTGAGGTAGAGCCTTCTACCACAAAATAGGATAGTTCTTCGTCTGTTATTCCGTATTCCCGCTTAATATTTTCTTCTATTTCTACTCTTTTTGCTTTAGGGAGTGGCTGTGAGCCTAATTTACAAGTGAATAATTTTCTGGCCAAAAAGTGTGCACATAAATGCTTTAGGATTTTATCACTGGCATTTTTCCATTCCTTTATGGCAGCCCAAACATCATGATCATCTAATTCAGTAAAGGCGATGAGTAAGCTTTCATTCTTTGAAAATTCATCCCAAGTATAAGTGCCTTTTAAAAAGGTTTTTAATGGTCCCGAACAGGGTAGCTTTTGGCCTTCAGAAAATAAATATTTAGCCCGACGTAAAATTTGAATTAACATCGTTTCAGCTGCAATGGCTGTTTTATGTAAATACACTTGCCAGTACATTAAACGTCTGGCCATTAGAAAATTTTCGGTTGAATAAATACCTTTTTCTTCGATAACTAATTGTTCATTATTCAAGTCCATCATGCTTAAAAGCCGTTCAGAACCGATGAATCCTTCTCTTACACCTGTATAGAAGGAATCTCTACTCAAGTAGTCTAAGCGATCTACATCTAATTGAGAGGATACTAATTGATGGAAGAATTTACGTGGATATTTATTTTCAAATATTTCAATGGCTAAACGTAGTCGACCATTAAAATGCTGATTTAATTTGGCCATTAAAAGGGTTGACACATCTTCGTGTTTCACCTCGTTTAATAAGGTGTATTCTAAAACATGTGAAAAGGGTCCATGGCCAATATCATGTAATAAAATGGCGATTTCTGCTGCTTCACGTTCTTCGGGTGAAATGGAATATCCTTTTGCTTTTAAATTATCTAATACTTGATCCATTAGATGCATGGCACCTAAGGCATGATGAAAGCGCGTATGATGAGCACCCGGATATACAAATTCAGCTAGACCTAATTGTTTAATACGTTTAAGTCGCTGAAAATAAGGGTGATCAATAAGTTCAAGAATTAATGGATTATTGATTTTAATAAAACCATAAATCGGGTCATTAATTATTTTAGTCGGGTACATGGGATATTCTTTTCCGAAATTTAGCTAAAAAGGTTAGTATTCCTTAATTTTGTGTCACATTGAATTCCTTTTAAAGGATGTACAATGCGGACTTGTAGCTCAGTTGGTTAGAGCATCTGACTCATAATCAGGGGGTCCATGGTTCGAGCCCATGCTGGTCCACACTTTTTTTACCATACTCTTGATAAGGGAGTATGGTTTTTTTTAGGCTAAAAATTCTAAATATAGTAATGCCCCTGCTGCTAATGTCATGATAATAAAAGCGGAAATTCCCAGCACATTTGAAAGCTTGCTATTGGTATTTTCACCCATAATTTCCTTGTTATTAGAGATATGTAAAATGATGGCAATTAAAACCGGTGCCGTAATTCCATATAAAATGGCTGTATAAATTAAGGCATCAATTGGAGAGATGCCGATGTAATTTAATGACAAGCCTAAAATTAAAGAGAAAGCAATGATGGTATAGAAGCCTTTGGCCTCATGAAATTTCTTATTCAATCCTTGTTCCCACCCAAAAGTTTCAGTGAATATATACGAAAGCGACCCACTTAACACGGGAATGGCAATAAGCCCCGTTCCTATAATTCCAATGGCAAATAGTAAATAAGCCATATCACCTGCTAGAGGTTTCAAGGCCATGGCTGCTTGTTCAACGGTGTCTATTGAGTGAATCCCGCTTTTAAATAAGACGGTTCCTGTGGTTAGAATAATGAAATACATAACAAATCCAGAAAATCCCATGCCGAAATCAACATCTTTTTCCATATCATCAATGATTTTTTTATTGACGATTAGCGTGTTTCTGACATTCATTTCTTCTACCTCTACGGATGCTTGCCAAAAAAACAAATATGGTGAAATGGTTGTCCCAAGAATTCCCACTAAGATGGCGATGTATTCTTTATTGAATTGAATAGTAGGGACAAAAGTGGCTAAGAGAATCTCTTTTAAATCTTGTTTATATAAAAATGGAACTACAAAATAGACCAGCATGACAATGCATAAGTACTTTAAAGTAGCGGCGATTTTAGTATAAGGTAAATAAATGATAAGTCCGATTAAAACGATGGTGAACAAGACGCTAAAATAACTTTGATCAACGGCTGGGAATAATAAATTTCCTACAGCTCCCATACCGGCAATGTCAGCTCCGATATTCATGATGATAGCTGGGAAACTAAATAAGAGCATTAGGTATAATACGGGCTTTGGGTAATGTTTTTTAAGTGTACCCGTTAAACCTTGTTTCGTTACTAAGCCGATTCTAGCACACATCTGTTGGATAGCTGCCATTAAAGGGAAGGCAATTAAGGCGGTCCAAAGTGTCGACAAACCTAAACTTGCCCCTGCTTGTGAATAGGTGGCTATTCCTGATGGATCATCATCACTCGCACCTGTGACTAAACCAGGACCTAATAGTTTCCAAAAGCGGGAGAATTTTTTGTTTAGTTTCATTATCTAATTTGATATAGTGGTAATTTAACTCTTTTAGGTATTGGTTCGGTAATATTTTGTACATTACAAGTATAACTAACCACTTAATAATGCTGTTTCTTTTTCAATCGATTTTTGTCATGACGCTATTTACTAGTTTTATGACGCCTTCGATCATTTTTTTGAAATCGAGGGGTACCTTATTCGCTAATCCGAATATCTATTTAGCCATTCTATTTTTCATTTCTGGGATTTACTGTTTGACTATTTATTCGATGTCCTTAGGGCATAGTCTATTGTTTACGGTCTTATTATATGGTAATTTTTCTTCTATATACTTCTTAATTGGTCCGCTGATCTACTTTTATCTACGCAGTTTGAGAAGTGGAAATACGAAAATAAGTGGGGGTGATTTTTGGCATTTTATTCCCTTTATTCTCGTTTTTCTAGATACGATACCCTATTATATATCGCCTTATGCCTATAAAGTTGGCGTAGTTAGTCAAGTCTTCAGTGATTGGACATCTATGTTCTCTATTCAATTAGGTTTTTTCTTTCAAGCATCCCATTTATATATATTCCGTCCTTTATTATTAACAATTTATACGGTATGGGGTATTCGCTTTATAAGGAATAATGTAGTCTATTTTTATAAAGCGCTACAGGCAGGAAAATGGTTATTTGTTTTTCTTTTACTTCAATTAGTGGTTTTTGTTGGAATGAGCTCAGTATTTTTAGGCGTATGGTTAGAAAATACGTTTGGTTATTCTTTTTTAAATCACCCTACTGAGATAAAATATATCTCACTTTTGGCTTATATGGTCATGGTTTGTACTTTGTATTTATTTCCACAGGTAATCTATTTAAATGCAGATCGATTTAAACGTTTTTTTAACCCTCAGGATGAGTTTTATTACAAGATGGATCAAGCCATTAATGCCTGTTATATCTTTGATAAACCATTTTTGAAATCGGATTTGACTTTGCATCAATTCGGGGAATTAGTCCAAATAGACAAAAAGGTATTGAATGATTTTTTTGAACTTTATCTTTTCACTAACTTCACCGATGAAATGAATCGTTTGCGGATTCAATTTGCCAAGAATTTAATTAAGCAAGGTTGTTTGCAAAAATCGTGTTTGCAGAGTTTGTTTAAGGATTCTGGCTTTGAATGTGCAGAGGATTTGAGTTTTTATTTTTCGGAATTTGAAGGTAAAAGTGTAGAAGATTTTATTCTTACATTAAAAAAATAATATATGAAAAGTGTTCTTATTGCATTCATGATGATTGGTTTTTCGCATTTTGCCTTCTCTCAAAAGGTGATTAGTTCATCGATAGGTGCTGGCGGTGCTACTACGGTAGTGGAGGGTAAATATTATTCTCAAATTATTGGTCAGCAAAGCGCCGTTACAGGTACATCTTCTTCTGGCGGAGTGGTAGTTCGCCAAGGTTTTAAACAACCATCTTTATTAGCTCGCAGTATAGCAGCGTCTGGTATTAAATTAAATGTACAAGAAGAAAATCCGATCATATATACTGCTTTTCCTAATCCATTTGTTGATAAATTAACTATTGGTTTTTCGGTACCTAGTACTAAACCTACTTTTGTGGCTATTTATGATCAATTAGGGTCTGTTATCTTTCAGCACACCTACGAAGCTCCGATTAAAGAGATCGTATTTAGTGATTTTTCTGGTATTCGCGTGGGTAAATATGTGTTGCATGTAATCTCTTCTGGAAAGCCATTTGCAACCACGATTGTTAAAGAATAATTAAAGGCTAAAAGCTATGTATTTATTGCCTTTGGGAGTTCCTAATTTTGTTCCTCCACAGGCGATTACAATAAATTGTTTTCCATTCACTAAATAGGTGGATGGTGTCGCGAAAGCTGCTGCTGGCAATTGTATGGCCCGTAGCAGCTTTCCTGTTTTACTTTCATAGAATCGTAATTTACCATCTTTAGCCGCTCCTATAACTAATAGGCCGCTTGCGGTAATTAATGGACCTCCGTAATTCTCGGCTCCTGTTCCGGTAATGCCTTTTTGAGCTAAGGCAGGTTCATCACCAAATGGTATTTTCCAAAGGTATTTTCCCGTATTTAAATCAATCGCATTAAGAGTTCCCCAGGGCGGAGTTATAGCTGGTAAGCCTTTTGAATCCAAGAATTTATTATATCCAGTCATCTGGTAAGGGGGTTGATACCCTTTTGTTTTAGAGGAGACTACTTCTTTCGGAATTTCATTTAGGATATAGGCTAGGATATTTTCTTTTTCAGAAGAAGAGAGGTGGCTAAACCCAGGCATCATCCCTTTGCCATTGTTAATGATTTGTTGAATGTAGGTTCTCGATTTTCTAGAAGAAATATCAACAAGCGATGGATAGCCACTTAATGGATTCCCCTTTTTGTCTGTACCATGACAAGATATGCAATTGCTTTGGTAAGCTTTTGCTGCTGGATTATGGACGAGTGCCGCTGGTACCATGGTTTGAATCCAGCCCATTTCGTTACTATTGACATATAAAATACCCTGGGGGTCAGCTGCGGCGCCTCCCCATTCTCCACCGCCATCATATCCTGGTAAAATTAGATTCCCTTTTTCTGACGGTGCTGCATGCCATGCTCTATTTACTAGCGCTAACGTACTTAATAATTCTTCTCTATTCTCTGCATAGGGTGAAATGTCATTCAATCCTATTTCAGAAGATAATCTTGCATATGGTTTTGGAAGGGTAGGAAAGGGTTGTGTTAACCAAGCTTTTTCACCCTTAAGTGTAGATGCTGAAACCTTTTTCTCAACAATAGGAAAAAGAGGTTTTCCGCTTTCTCGGTCAAAAAGAAAGACAAATCCTTGTTTGCTTATTTGGGCTACGGCTGAAATCTTTTTTCCTCTGTGTGTTACCGTAATTAAATTAGGCGGCGCTGGTAAATCTCGATCCCATAAATCGTGGTGCGTGGTTTGAAAATGCCATATACGCTTGCCTGTTTTTGCATCTAATGCTAGTAGACAATTCGAATATAAATTACTTCCTTTTCTATTTCCTCCATAAAAATCGTATCCTGCTGAACCGGTAGGAACAAAAAGAATCCCTTTTTCATTATCTACTGCCATGCCTGCCCAATTATTGGCGGCACCAGTATGGGTATTTTTATAGGCATCCTTTGGCCATGTAGTATATCCTTTTTCACCTGGATATGGGATGGTATGAAAAGTCCAAACTAATTTCCCGGTGATTACATCAAAAGCGCGTATATCACCAGGGGCAGCATCTGCACCTTCTGATAAGCGTACGGGCATGATTATAAGATTGCGATAGATAGTCCCTGGTGTATTAGAAATGATGAATTTATTAGCAGCTATGGCGGGTAATCCTAGATGAAGATCAATTTTACCTTGATCGCCAAAACTGGAAATCGGTTTTCCTGTCTCCGCATTCAATGCCCAAAGATTAGGTCCAGCCGTATATAAGATTCGTTTTTCAATTCCATTTGTCCAATAACTTACCCCTCTGGATGTACTCGACCAATTCTTCACTGGATCTCCAAATCGCCAAATTTCACGTCCAGAACCCGCATCTAATGCAAATGCCTGAACTGAGGCACTAACTCCGTAGAGGATTCCTTTTATGATAAGTGGATTTACTTGCATTTGACCTGAATCAGGTAGGCTATATTCCCAAGCTACTTTTACTTGATCTAAATTGGTAGGATTAATTTGTGTCAGCGTGGAATAATGATTTCTGTCAGCACCGCCTAAGTATTCCGCCCAATCATCTGATGAAGAGAAAGCGAGGGCAATGATAGCAAAGAACAGTAGTCTTTTATACATAAATATTCAATTTATAATGCTAGTTTAGTGGGATTTTAGCTTTAAACCTTATCAAAATCAAATTATTTATTCTATTAGGCATTTCAAACCCTTGTGGTGGTTATTATACATTTACAATTAATTAAATAGATATGGGTTCGATATTAGGTCTTTTCTTTCACTCCTTAGGTGGATTTGCTTCAGGTAGTTTTTACATTCCTTATCGGAAGATTCAAGTATGGTCATGGGAGAGTGCCTGGATAGTGGGCGGGGTTTTCTCGTGGTTAATTGTGCCTATCTTGGCTGCTTGGTTGACCATTCCAGATTTTATGAATATTATTCAAACCATTGATTCTGATACATTTTTTTGGACCTTTGTTTTTGGTGTTTTGTGGGGGATCGGTGGCTTGACCTTTGGATTAGCGATGCGTTATTTAGGGATGTCTTTAGGCATGTCGATTGCGTTAAGTTTGTGCAGTATTTTCGGAGCTTTAGTTCCGCCTATCTATCGGGAGTTGGCAGGAGTGGATGGAGACACGATTTCACATATTGCAGGAAGTACGGGAGGTCAAGTGGTTTTATTGGGGATTTTGGTCTGTGTATTTGGTATTTTTCTGTGTGGAAAAGCAGGAATGATGAAAGAGGGAGAATTATCACAGGAGCAAAAACAAGAAACGATTAAGGAGTTTAGTCTGACCAAAGGATTAATCGTAGCCATTATCTCTGGTTTATGTTCCGCCTGTTTTAATTTCGGTATCGAAGCTGGAAAGGATATGGCGGCTGTGGCGGTAGCTAAAGGTTGTGATCCGTTATTTCAAAATAATGTTATTTTCATTGTGGTTCTTTGGGGTGGGTTTTTGACGAATTTCGTTTACTGTATGTACTTGAATTTTTCGAATAAGTCCTTTGGTGATTATTTAAATGCTAAAGCCCCGCTTCGGTTGAACTATTTATTTGCTGCCGTGGCTGGTACCACCTGGTTTCTTCAATTCTTTTTTTACGGAATGGGAGAAAGTAAATTAGGGAATGGAGCTAGTTCTTGGATTCTTCACATGGCCACCATTATCATTACCTCGAATTTTTGGGGACTTTATTTTAAAGAATGGAAAGGTGTTTCTTCTAAGACAATGAGAACGGTTATGGGAGGAATTGCGGTTATTTTAATTTCTGTGATTATCGTAGGAATTGGTAATTCGATTAAATAAGCCTTCGTTTTTATTTCCCCCTTCTTCTAATTTTCGGTATTTTATTTGGCAAAATCCCCATTTAACAGGGTATTTGCTTTGCATTTTTGCAAAAAAAACGCGATTTTTGTAGCTTAATTATAATTAAAGCGCCTTTAAAATTAACGTATATAATGAGCAATTCCCCAACAACCTTATTTGATAAAGTATGGGATTCACATGTCGTTCGTAAAATTGCTGATGGTCCCGATGTTTTCTTCATTGACCGTCATTTTATTCATGAAGTGACTTCCCCCGTTGCCTTCTTAGGTCTATTAACACGTGGTATTGGTGTTTTATCCCCCGAACGTACGTTTGCTACAGCGGATCATAATACGCCTACTATTAACCAACATTTGCCGGTTGAAGATCCGCTTTCTGCGAATCAACTATTGCAATTGGAGAAAAATACAGCGAAGTATGGTATTTCTCATTGGGGTTTAGGTAATCCTAAGAATGGAATTGTTCACGTGGTAGGACCTGAAAACGGAATTACCTTACCAGGTATGACAATTGTTTGCGGGGACTCTCATACCTCTACACACGGTGCTTTTGGTGCTATTGCCTTTGGAATAGGCACATCAGAAGTCGAGATGGTCCTTTCGTCTCAATGCATTATGCAGCCTAAGCCTATGAAAATGCGTATTAACGTGAATGGGGTATTAGGAAAAGGTGTTACACCTAAGGATGTGGCTTTATATATTATCTCTAAATTAACTACGTCTGGCGCTACCGGTTATTTCGTAGAATATGCTGGGGATGTTTTTGAAAAAATGTCCATGGAAGGCCGTATGACGGTTTGTAATTTAAGTATTGAGATGGGTGCTCGTGGTGGAATGATTGCTCCGGACCAAACCACATTTGACTATATCCATGGTCGCGAATTAGCTCCTAAAGGGGCTGATTGGGACAAACAATTAGCTTATTGGAAGACCTTGAAGACCGATGCCAGTGCTACATTTGATGAGGAAATTACTTTCTTAGCGTCTGATATTGAACCAATGATTACCTACGGTACGAATCCAGGAATGGGAATGGGTATTTCGAAGCATATTCCTAATGCAGTTGACATAGAAGGTGGTGTAGCTACTTATGAAAAGTCATTAGAATATATGGGCTTTGCTCAAAATGATTCGATGATAGGTAAAAAAGTGGATTATGTATTTATTGGATCTTGTACAAATGGACGAATTGAAGATTTCCGTGCCTTCGCTTCGATTGTAAAAGGTCGTAAGAAAGCGGAACATGTAACGGCTTGGGTTGTTCCTGGTTCTCACGTGGTGGAAGCGCAAATTAGAGAAGAAGGTATTTACGATATTTTAACAGAAGCAGGATTTGCTTTACGTCAGCCAGGATGTTCGGCTTGTTTAGCGATGAATGATGATAAGATACCTGCAGGTAAATATGCGGTAAGTACGTCTAATCGTAATTTTGAAGGCCGCCAAGGTCCAGGATCTCGTACTTTATTAGCGAGTCCTTTAGTCGCTGCTGCGGCTGCAATTACGGGTGTAGTAACTGACCCAAGAGAATTTTTATAAGATCGAATAAATAAAAGCAATATGGCTTACGATAGTTTTAATGTACTAAAAAGTTCCGCAGTCCCTCTTCCTATTGAGAATGTGGATACAGATCAAATCATTCCCGCTCGTTTTTTAAAAGCGACTGAGCGCACAGGTTTTGGAGATAATTTGTTTAGAGATTGGCGTTACGATAAGAATGATGCACCTAAGGCTGATTTCGTTTTAAATAACCCAACTTATACTGGTAAGATTTTAGTGGGAGGCAAGAATTTTGGTTCTGGTTCTTCACGTGAGCACGCGGCTTGGGCCATTTATGATTATGGATTCCGTTGCGTGGTTTCGTCCTTCTTTGCGGATATTTTCCGTGGAAATGCCATTAATGTAGGTGTTTTACCGGTTCAGGTTAGTCCCGAATTTTTACATGAGATTTTCACTGCGATTGAAGCGGATCCTAAGGCTGAAATCGAGGTGAGTTTACCAGAACAAAAAATTACGATTGTTTCCACTGGGACATTTGAGAATTTTGCCATAAATGGATATAAGAAGAATAACTTATTGAATGGTTTCGATGACATTGATTATTTACAAGCCATGAAATCTGAAATCAGCGCATTTGCTGCAAACCGCTAATCATTTGAAACGCCACATAGAAATAATGGATACGACCCTTCGCGATGGGGAACAAACCAGCGGAGTATCGTTTTCAGCATCAGAAAAGCTAACTATTGCTCAATTGTTATTGACCGAATTAAAGGTTGATCGCATTGAGATTGCCTCCGCTCGTGTTTCTGAAGGCGAGTTCCAGGCGGTTAAAAAGATTACATCGTGGGCAGCTTTGAATGGTTACCTTGATAAAGTGGAGGTTTTGACTTTTGTGGATGGAGGAACTTCGGTACAATGGATGTTAGATGCGGGAGCGAAGGTGATGAATTTATTGACTAAAGGTTCTTTAAATCACCTAAAACACCAATTGAAGAAAACCCCGGAACAGCATTTTGCTGAAATTGAGGAGACCATTTCCTTAGCAAAATCAAAAGGATTATCTGTTAATGTTTATTTAGAGGATTGGAGTAATGGGATGCGCAATAGCGCAGACTATGTTTTTCAATACTTAGATTTTTTAGTTACTCAGCCTATTGAGCGTGTTTTATTGCCTGATACGTTGGGAATATTAACTCCTTATGAGGTTTGCGTTTTTATAAAGCAATTAATCGCACGTTATCCTGAAACGCATTTTGATTTTCATGCACATAATGATTACGATTTAGGAACTGCTAATGCCTTAGAAGCGGTGCGTTGTGGAGCTCATGGCTTACACTTAACGGTGAATGGTATGGGTGAAAGAGCTGGAAATGCTCCTTTAGCTAGTGTAATAGCTGTATTAAACGATTACCAAACGGATGTAAAAACCTCTGTTTGTGAGAAATCTTTGTACCGGGTAAGTAAATTAGTAGAAACTTTTTCTGGATTCCGTATTCCGGTAAATAAGCCTGTTGTAGGAGAAAATGTGTTTACCCAAACAGCGGGTATTCATGCGGATGGAGACAAAAAGAATAACCTGTACCACAATGATTTGATGCCGGAACGTTTTGGCAGAGAGCGTAAATATGCTTTAGGTAAAACGTCTGGGAAAGCGAATATTGAAAATAATTTATCGGCATTGGGGATACAATTATCTGATGAAGATTTAAAGAAAGTGACCCAACGTATTATTGAATTAGGGGATCGCAAAGAGGTTGTTACTCAAAATGATCTTCCTTATATCATTTCGGATGTATTAGACAGTAATACAATAGAAGAGCGTGTTCAAGTATTGAATTATGTTTTAACGCATTCGAAAGATTTACGTCCGTCTGTTACCTTGAAAATTTCGATTAATGGCGAAATTTTTGAAGAGCATGCGCAAGGGGATGGTCAATATGATGCTTTTATGAAAGCATTAGGAATAATTTTTGAGAAGCATGGTAAGATTTTACCTCTTCTAAAGGATTATGCTGTGCGTATTCCTCCTGGAGGGGATTCAGATGCCTTGTGTGAGACGATTATTACGTGGTCGGATGCAGGAAAAGAATTAATTACAAGAGGTTTAGATTCTGATCAAACCGTGTCAGCGATCAAAGCCACTCAAAAGATGTTGAATTTGATTTAATAAAAAATAATAATGGCGAAGAAGCATATTTTAATTGTTCCAGGTGATGGAATTGGTATAGAGGTAACCGAAGTAGGTAAAAAAGTATTAGAGAAAATTGCGGCTAAATTTGGCCACGATTTTACGTACGATGAAGCATTAATTGGTCACGTAGCAATTGAGGCGACAGGGGATCCATTGCCAGCTGAGACTTTGGAAAAAATGAAAGCCTCTGATGCCGTTTTATTCGGTGCAGTAGGTCACCCTAAATACGATAATGATCCATCGGCTAAAGTTCGCCCTGAACAAGGTCTTTTAAAAATGCGTAAGGAATTAGGCCTTTATGCAAACTTACGTCCTATTAAATTATTTGATGAGTTATTAAGTGCATCTAGTATTAAACCCGAGATTTTAAAAGGAGCAGATATTTTATTCTTTCGTGAATTAACGGGGGATATTTATTTTGGGGAGAAAGGTCGCAAGAACAATGGAGATACAGCCTATGACGTGGCGGAATATAGCCGTTATGAAGTAGAGAGAATAGGTCGCAAAGCTTTTGAAGCAGCGCGTACACGTAAGAAGCATTTAGTCTCTGTCGATAAAGCGAACGTATTAGAATCATCTCGTTTATGGCGTGAGGAGATTCAGAAACTAGCTTTAGAATATCCCGATGTTACGGTGGAATACCAGTTTGTAGATTCGACCGCGATGTTATTAATTAAAGATCCGAAGCGTTTTGACGTAGTGGTAACTGCGAATTTATTTGGGGATATTTTAACTGATGAAGCCTCTCAAATTGCTGGTTCTATGGGTATGTTAGCTTCAGCATCTATCGGTGATGGAACTGGGGTTTATGAGCCTATTCACGGTTCAGCACACGATATTACGGGTAAGGGTTTAGCGAATCCGATGGCTTCTGTGCTATCAGTGGCCCTATTATTAGATATTTCATTTGGTATGAAAGTCGAATCCGAAGTGGTCATCAATGCGGTGGATAAAGTTTTAAAGAAAGGTTACCGTACAGCTGATATTGCAGATGCTTCTACAGATAAATCTATGATTTTAGGAACGGATGCCATCGGTGAAGAGATTTTGAAATTGATTTAATCGAATTTACTTGTATTTTTATGCTCAGTGTCTTCGGATACTGAGCATTTTTTTTAACAAGACATTTCCTCTATGAAACACCTATTATTTCTACTTATTTCCTTTTCTGTTTTTTGCCAAAGTCCCAAAGAGAAAATTCAAGTCACTGATTTATTGAAAATTAAGACGGCAGGAAGGCCTCAGGTTTCTCCCAAAGGTTCACAATTTATCTATACGGTTACGTCTATAGTAGATGATCCAGAAAAAAAGGGGGACTTTGTCTATCAAACACACTTGCATCTTGGTAATCTTATAACAGGAGAAACGCGTGCTTTGACTTCAGGAAAGAATTCAATTTCATCTCCCTCTTGGAATCCTGATGGAACTAAAATTAGCTTTACGCGAGATATGGGCACTAAGTCTCAGGTATATGTGCTTGATCTGGCAGGAGGGGAACCGCAAGCTATTACTAGTTTATCATTTTCAGTATCCAATCCTGTCTGGGCTGCTTCAGGTAAAGAAATTTATTTTCAAGCCTCGTTTACGGTGAAAGAATTTTTAACGGATTCCGTCTATAATAAAAAAGGTTTAGTACCTACCTGGACAGTAGAGAAACCTATGCTAACGGGCATAGCGAAAAAAGCGAAAGCAAATCCAAACGGATCTATCGATGAAGTGCGTGCCTATTTAGCTCAAAATGAGGTAGATAAAAAAGCCAAAGTAATTAATCGATTGAATTTTCAAGAAGAAAGTACGACAACGTCTGAATTGCCAATACCGGCTTTATTTAAGACTAATTTAGTAGGGAAGACTGAATTAGTGAATAACCCTTTTCAGCGTTGGTCTGATTTTGAGATAGGAGCGGAGGGCATTTATGGTATAGTTCCAGCGGATTCTCTGATTCACCCGGATAAGGTACTAGATTCTTATATTGGATTTGATTCAAAAGTTATCTACCAAAAATCTGGATACCGAATGTCCAATTTAATTTTATCTCCATCCGAAAAATGGATGGCTTTTCAAGAAGCCAAGTCAACGGGAGTTCAGAATGCTTCTTTACAAATAATCTCGCTTACTAATCCTGCTCTAATCATTAAGGTTCCTTTTGATCGAGTTATTACTCAGGTAAAATGGTCTTCCGATGAAACTAAGCTCTATTTTACGGCTCAAGATCAGGGTGGTGCACCGATTTATTCTTTTGATATAGCTTCTAAGCAAGTGAAGCAAATAACATCAATTACAGAAGGTATTTTAGGATTTGATACACAGGCAACTGGTTTTGTTTATGCCAAAACAGGGATCGATAATCCCTCTGAAATCTACTATCAATCCTTCGATTCAGAGAAACGTTTCACCTCATTAAATACGGATTGGTTAGCAAATAAAGAAATTATTAAACCCTTGAAGCATACTTTTACGAATTCAAAAGGACAAAAAATTGACTATTGGGTCATGAAGCCAACGGAATTCGAAGCAGGAAAGAAATATCCTTTAGTTTTAAATATTCATGGTGGACCCTCAGCCATGTGGGGAACAGGTGAAGCGAGTATGTGGCACGAATTCCAATATTATGCCGCGAAAGGAATGGGCGTTGTTTACGCGAATCCAAGGGGTTCTGGAGGATATGGATCCGAATTCCTAGCGGCCAATGTAAAGGATTGGGGTTCAGGACCTACCTCAGATGTGATGAAGGCATTAGATTTAACGATTGCTGAGGGTTGGGCAGATGCCACACAACTAGCTGTAACGGGAGGTTCTTATGCCGGTTATCTTGTCGCTTGGATTGTAGGTCATACTAATCGATTTAAAGTGGCCTGTGCTCAAAGAGGCGTGTATGAATTATCAACCTTTATGGGTGAAGGTAATGCGTGGCGTTTGGTGCCAAATTATTTTGGTGGATATCCGTGGGAAAAAGCTACTAAAGCAATTCTTGATAGGGAATCACCTTATTCCTATGTTCAAAACATAAAGACTCCTTTAATAATTTTCCATGGCGAAAATGATTTAAGGACTGGTGTCATCCAAGGCGAGATGCTCTATAAAAGTCTTAAAGTGCTTGGCCGTGATGTTGAATATGTACGTCATCCTGGCGGAACTCACGAACTAACTCGCTCTGGAAATAACCGTCAACGTATTGATCAGATGTTGAGGACGTATGAGTTTTTCTCTCGCTATTTAAAATTGAAAGAATAAAGCATAGAGCACAAAGAATAAAGTTGGATAACAAAAAAGGGAGCATAGCTCCCTTTTTTGTTTCTTTCTCAGAGGATTTTAATTAAACACGGTTAGAAATTATTGCGCAGCACAATTTTAACCGTGTTTAATTAAAATATCGCCAATCCTCCCCACCCTTCAGCTTCAACAAACAGTTGTAGATCAAATCAATTACCGCATTCATGTCATCCTTAGCGATGGTCTCAACGGTTGTATGCATGTATTTCAAAGGTAAGCTGATTAATGCGGATGCAACACCTTCTGTTGCGTAGGCAAACGAATCGGTGTCTGTGCCGGTGGAACGAGATACGGCTTGTCTTTGGAACTCAATCTTATTTTCTTGCGCTACATCGATGATGAAATCGCGTACATTGTTTTGAACAGCAGGGCCATAACAAATAACGGGGCCTTTCCCACAGGACATATCACCTTGTGTTTTCTTATTATACATGGGTGATTGCGTATCGTGAGTTACATCGGTGATAAAAGCTAAATCTGGCTTTAATCGACGAACAATCATCTCAGCTCCACGTAATCCAATTTCTTCTTGAACGGAATTGACCACATAAAGAGTAAAAGGCAATTTTACCTTATTCTCTTTTAGCCTTCTAGCCACTTCGGCAATCATATAGCCACCGATGCGATTATCTAAAGCACGACCTACTAAGTATTTGCCGTTTAATTCCATTAACCCATCTTCAAATGTAACAACCGTTCCTACGTGGATGCCCATTTCTTCCACTTCCTTCTTATTGGCAGCGCCACAATCGATGAAGATGTCAGCGATGGCTGGGGCTTTATCTTTGGCAATATCCCTAACGTGAATCGCGGGCCAGCCAAAAATACCTTTAACCACCTTGTCTTTCGTATGAATATTTGCCCGCATTGAGGGTGCAATTAAGGCATCTGAACCTCCATTGCGACGCAAGAATAAATAACCATTTTCATCAATGTAATTGACAAACCAAGAAATTTCATCTGCATGCGCTTCGATGACTACTTTATATGGCTGCCCTGGATTTATAACACCTACCGCAGTACCATAGGTATCTATGATTTTTTCGTCGATGAAAGGTTGAATATAATCTAACCAAATTTTTTGGCCACTAGCCTCAAATCCGGTAGGGGATGCATTATTTAAATAAGCGTATAAAAATTCATTTGCGTTCATATGCGGAATAAAATTTAATTTGATCTTCCCAAATTTACGTTTTTATTGCTTTTTAAATAGAAAAAATGAAGGTAAAAAGACAGAAAGATTGTATTTTTGAATGATTAAGAGGTCTAAGAAATTTTAATATACAAGAGATGAAGAAAATAGCCGTATTTACCTCAGGTGGAGATGCTCCAGGAATGAATGCATGTATTCGTGCAATTGTTCGTGGAGCTGCTTACCATGATGTAGAAGTTTTTGGAATTGTCCGAGGATATAATGGAATGATTAAAGGGGATATTATTCCTTTGAATTCCCAATCAGTTAGTAATATAATACAACGCGGTGGTACGATATTAAAATCAGCTCGATCTAAGGAATTTATGACCGCAGATGGTCGACAAAAAGCATACGATAAATTACAGGAATTAGGTATTGAGGGATTAGTTGCCATTGGTGGTAATGGTACTTTTACTGGCGCAGAAATATTCTATAATGAATTCAAAATACCTACCGTAGGTGCTCCTGGCACGATTGATAATGATTTATACGGTACGGATTATACGATTGGTTTTGATACAGCCGTGAACACAGCGTTAGACGCTGTAGATAAAATTCGGGATACAGCAGACTCACATGATCGCGTTTTCTTTATTGAAGTAATGGGTCGTGATTCTGGTTATATTGCCATACAATGTGCAATTGCCGGTGGAGCTGAGTCAGTTATGATTCCAGAGAATTTGACATCTGTCGATGAAATTTCAGCCATTCTTCAAAAAGGTTTTGACAAGAAAAAATCGTCCTCCATTGTTATTGTAGCTGAGGGGGATGAAGAAGGTAATGCTCAAATTGTAGCTAAGAAGATCAAAGATAAGATGGGCGAAAATTTAGATATTCGCGTGACTACTTTGGGGCATATTCAACGTGGTGGAATTCCTACCGCATCTGATCGTATTTTAGCTAGTAGGTTAGGTTTAGGGGCCTTAGAAGGTCTATTACGTGGAGAGAAAAATGTGATGGCTGGGGTAGTAAATAATCAATTGATTTATACACCCTTCCACGATACGATTACAAAGAAGAAACCTGTTTCTGAAGATTTGATTCGCATGGTGGAAATTTTGTCTACTTAGGCAAAACCTATTAACTTATAAATAGCGTAACCAGCGATTTCCCTGATTAATTCAGCGAATTTACTCAGGTTACGTTCTTGAGGAATGATTTGATCAAGGATACCTGAAGGGGTATCCTTTTTCTTTATATCTGCAGGAAAATCATCTACTAAGAAACCTTCTTTTATATAGCAAGCCTTCGCACGAGGCATATGCATGGCAGATGTGACTAATAATATTTTATCTGCCAAAAATGGTGTTAACATCTGCTTGGTATATACCGCATTTTCGTGTGTATTTCGTGCCTCTTCTTCTAAGTAAATATCTTTTTCAGCTACGCCCATCGCAATTAATACCTCTTTTACTTTTTTACTTTCTTGTGTATCATCGATTTTCAAGCCTTTAATATTGACATTTCCCCCTGTGATGATCAGTTTTTTCACTAAGCCTTTTTTGTAAAGTAATAAAGGTTGAACAAAACGGTCAGCTGTTTCTCCTGTTCGGTATCCTTCTCCTGAGCGCATCATTCCACCCCCTAGAATGACACACCACTGGTAGGGATGCTTTAATGAGGTTTGTGGGCTTTCATAGGCTAAATAACATTGATTAACGAAATAACCATTGCTGAATACTAATAACATGCCTACGCTTATAGCAATAAATCGTTTCGAAAAGCGACTAAAGTAGGCAAAGCCTAGTAGGATAAATATCCAGCAAATTGGTTGAAGTAAAAAGTCAAGTATTTTAGAAAGGATAAAAAACATCGTAAATTTGATTCTGTAGACACAAATTTATTCTAATCTTATGAAAGTAGTTGGTTCTCTTCTTTTTATTTTATTATTCGGTACGTGTTCGTTTGCACAGTACAATATTAAGGGAAAAATTACAGGCTTGTCTAAATCAGAGGTGTATTTAGCTCATTATTTTGGTTATAACCAACAAGTCATTAAAGACACAGTAATGGCGAATGAGGCAGGTGAATTTCAATTTAAGGGTAATGAGTTATTACCTAAAGGCTTATACCTGATATCGTTTCTCAAATCTAAGTATATCGATGTGGTAATGGAGGATGCTAATTTTTCTTTTTCACTTGATACTACTGATATTTTGAATTCCATTACTTTCGTTAATTCATCCGAGAATACCGCATTTTATATATTTCAGCGTAAGATGAACGATTTATATACGGCGATAAATCAACCTAATTTAGCTCCTGCACAGAAGCAAAGTGTGAGTAAAGAAATTCAGGTTTTTCAAAAACAATGGAAGACCGTAAATGCTTCACTATTTGTGTCTAAGTTAATTGAATCCTCTTTTGATCCTGAAATTCCAGTGTATACGGGCACGTTAAAATCGAAAGCCGATACCACTAAAATGCAAATGTATCAATATCAATATTATAAGAAACACTATTTTGATGGCTTAGATTTAGCAGATGAGCGAATGGTGAGAACACCCTTTCTTCAGAGAAAATTAGAGCGGTTTTTTAAAGATTTAGTTGTTCAAGATCCGGATTCGATAGCAAGGGAATCTGATCTTATTTTGGCCAAAGCTAAGGACACCGATATTCGACGCTATATCATTTATAAAATTGCGAGCACCTACGAGAATAATCCCATATTAGGTACAGAGGGTGCCTTTGTACATCTGGCTGAGAAATATTATATCGGGGAGCCAGCTTTATGGGATTCGAGTACAGTACGTCGAATGAAAGAAAGGTTAGCTATTATTAAGCCCTTGTTGCTAGGAAAACCTTTTCCTAAGATGAATTTGACTGATGTTTCAGGTAAGGAATTAAACATCGCTATTTTACCATTTAAATATACCGTTGTCTTTATTTATGATCCGGATTGCAGTCACTGCAAGGAAGAGACTCCTAAGTTGTTTGCCTTAAATGAATATTTCAAATCTAAAAATATAGGCGTAGTAGCGAGCTCTATTGTTCGCGATAAACAAGCTTGGATGAAATTTATTACGGAGTTTAAAATAGGTTCCTGGGTAAATGGGATTGATATTCACATTAATCCCCAGTCTGGTAAAGAAGAATACTATACTGATTTTAAGAATACCTTTGATGTCTATTCTACTCCGGTAGTTTATGTTCTAGATCAACAAAAGAAAATTGTGGGTAAGCGTATTCCGGTCGAGAATTTAAAAGAATTTATTCAGTATTTAGAGAACAAGCGTAAGTAGAACTATCGTTTAATATATTTTTTATTGATGTATTTTTTGTGTTTTACGTTCTTCTTCATCTTATAGTGTGTCTTGTATTTCAGACGCGATTTTTGGTAGAAGTTTCGGCTAAATTTAGGATTACTCACCAGCGAAAGTTTCTGATAGGGAATGAGCATCAATTCATTCTCAAATCCAACGATCTTGATCTTAACTTTAACAAGTCCTATTTTCTTTAAGTTTAATTTTTTAGCCGCAGCTTCTGATAAATCAATGACTCTTCCTTTTCGATAAGGTCCTCTGTCATTTATTCGTACAATTACGCTTCTGCGATTGGATAAATTGGTTACTTCAACTAATGTATTGAAGGGGAATTTTTTATGGGCTGCTGTTGCATTAGTTTTTTTTAATCGCTCACCACTAGCTGTTTTTTTTCCGTAAAAGGAATTGGCGTAGAACGAGGCAATTCCTATTTTTTCATATCCTAAATCTTGTGAGAAAGCATTTAGGGATAAAAATGTGCATATCAATAGAACTATTGATGGTATTTTTATCATTAGAAATTTAGATGATGATAGTAAAGATGTAGGTTTAATTCGGGATAAAAAAATGTGGGTAATGGAGGGCTTTGCTTAAATTTTTCGATTTTTTTTGAGTGAATCAGAATAAATAGTAGATTTACACATTGTGAAACTATAATTTAAAAATCAGTGGAAGAAAGAGATAGAGAAGAGTTATTTTCCAAGCGTATTCGGGCAGGAAAGAGAACTTATTTTTTTGATGTGAAGTCGACCCGTTCTCAAGATTATTACATTACGATAACAGAAAGTCGTCGTCATCAAAAGGAGGACGGAGTTGTATATGAAAAACATAAGATGTTCCTCTACAAAGAGGATTTTGATAAGTTTATTGAAGGTTTAAACGAGGCCGTTAATCATGTGAAGACGGAATTAATGCCAGACGTTGATTTTACCTCGTTTAATCGGGATGAAGATGAGTTTGGTGGGACTGATTTAAAATGGGAATAGCGCTCTCTTAAAATATTTGAAAAAGCCTCTGAGAAATCAGGGGCTTTTTGATTTTTAGCCGTACTTTTGTCCTTTCATTTTTAAAATTACTATGGGATTAACTTGTGGAATTGTGGGATTGCCTAATGTAGGTAAATCAACTTTATTTAGTGCTATTTCTTCTAATAAAGCAGAAGCGGCTAATTATCCTTTTTGTACGATCGAACCGAATGTGGGTATCGTTACAGTACCGGATGATCGTTTAAATATTTTAGCTGAATTAGTAAAGCCGAATCGCATTTTGCCTACGGTGATTGAGTTTACAGATATTGCTGGATTAGTGAAGGGAGCTTCAACTGGAGCTGGTTTGGGAAATAAATTTCTAGCAAATATTAGAGAAGTAGATGCGATTATTCACGTCGTACGTTGTTTTGAAGATGAAAATATTATTCACGTTGAAGGACGAGTTAATCCGGTAAGTGATAAAGAGATTATTGATTTTGAACTTCAGATTAAGGATTTAGACTCAGTTGATAAAAAGATTTCAAAGACGGAGCGGGCTGCAAAAGCAGGGGATGCAAAAGCGAAGGCGGAATTAGCGGCTTTGCTTCAATTTAAATCAGCTTTAGAAAAAGGTAATTCGGCTCGTACGGTTGTCATGGATGATGATCTTCGTCAAGCCGCTATTGGTGATTTATATTTATTGACTGACAAACCAGTTATATATGTGGCGAATGTAGATGAAGCTTCTATTTCAGCAGGTGGGAATCAATTTGTAGATGAATTGAAAGCTAATGTCGCACCTGAAAATGCGGAAGTGGTTGTAGTTTGTGCAGCTTTAGAGGCTCAAATTGCGGAAATGGAGGATATGGATGATCGTGCCATGTTTCTAGAAGAATATGGTTTAAAAGAATCTGGATTAAGTAAATTAATTCGAAGTTCATATCATTTATTAAATCTGATTACTTATTTCACTGCGGGTGTGCAAGAAGTTAGAGCTTGGACGATTCAAAAAGGTTGGAAAGCTCCTGCTGCGGCGGGTGTTATTCACACAGATTTCGAACGTGGATTTATACGTGCTGAGGTGATTAAACTAGCTGATTATGTGGCATATAAAACGGAAGCAGGTTGTAAGGACGCGGGTAAGTTAAGCGTAGAAGGTAAAGACTATATAGTAGCGGATGGTGACATCATGCACTTCAGATTTAATGTATAGCAGAACTGACTACTAGTTACTGACTATCGACTATCGACTATCGACTAGCGACTAGTGACTAGTGACTAGCGACTAGTGACTAGCGACTAGTGACTAGCGAAGTATACCCCACCAGCGCATCATACCTTGTGCCAGGTTTTTGAAAGTATACGAGAAGCTCGTACACATTTTCGGTTTGTGAATAATTTCCCTCTAATGTAGCGTTAGAGGGATTTTTGCTTTTAAACTGGTAATTGTATATTCCCTGTTTTAATATTTGGGTATTTTCAAGGAAACCAGTTTCTCTATTTACTTGTAAAATGGAGGACAATTTGTAATCATTAAAACCTCCAATCAGGTAAATTTCATCTTTAGTCTCCACTGGCTTTAATCGAAATGTACATGCTACATAATCTGCTTGTAGGGGATTTTCTCGATTTTCGTAGGATTCAATTACATAAGAACCATTCAAATCATTTCTTTGGACATAGGAATACAATCCTTGCGCTTGTTCGATTTGGGTATTGATTCGGTTAATTTTTTCTCCCGTTTCTAAATGATCCACGAAACTTAATTTTTGTTGCGAGCTTCGAAGATCGATGAGCCTAAATTCATTAGATCCTGCCATGGCATTTTCTTGGTTAAAAAATGGGAAAATGAGGCTATTTTCTTGGCTATTAAATTGGCCTAGAGGTAAATGATTTAACAGATTATCGGATTGGTGGTTTTGGCGTAATTGAATCTTAAGCTGATCATCACCCGTGAAGTTTAGACTAGGAGGGATATGTAATTTAAAATCAATGTTTTGATGGCTAGCGCGTAAATCGTTTGTTTTAGCGTAGGAAAAAGAAGTGGCGGCCGTAATTACTTGTTCCGCCACTGAGAAACGCACACAAAGGACCGTATCCCGTTTATTTCGTTTGTTATAGACCATGGCTATATAATTGCCACTTACTTTAACGGAAGGGATAGGCACGGAATAATGAATATAGGGGACTTTTGTACCTATGGATGATTCTGGATTTCTGAGAGGAAAATCATTGAAATCTTGCAAATATTCTAGATCTGCTAAAGGAGATGGATTCCAATCCGCTTGGCAATGTATGAGTCTAAAGTAATAATTGGGATAATTTAGGGCTAAATCATCAAATTGAAGACTAGATTTATTCTCAGACCCTAAGTTTAAAACGACATTGGGATGCACAAAAACAGCCTCATTTTTAATGAAAGCTGTCTTAATATTCGGATGATGAATCCGTGTTTGTATTTGGCTATGTGCATAAAATGGAAGACTTAAAATTAGCAAAAGCGAAAAATAGGTCTTCATACGATTTAGATTAATGCTTCCCAGGAGGATGTAGTCGCAGCTAATTTTTCCTTTTCGGTTGCCATCGATGTTTCCAACGCTTTTAATCCCGCATAATCAGCCTGATTAGCTAATTCAATCATTTGTAACTCAATAGCAGATATATTATTTTCTATCTCTATTATTTCTGCCTCTAATTTTTCAATTTGTTTGGCTTGATTTGGGGACTTTGCCTCTACAGGAGCTAATTCGGCTTTCGGTTTTGCGTTAGATTTTACAGCTGCTGGTCTGGCTGATTCTCTGGACGCCATCCATGTTTCGTATTCATCGAAGGATCCAGGATATTCCTTGATTTCATGATCTTCAATATACCAAATTTTGTTTGCAATATTACTTACAAAATAACGATCGTGGGATACAACTACATACGTGCCTTCGTATTGTTGTAATGCCTGAATTAAGATATTAACCGACTGCATATCCAAGTGATTGGTAGGCTCATCGAGTAAGAGGAAGTTAGCTTCGGAGATTAATACTTTGGCCAAAGCAACGCGGGATTTTTCTCCCCCTGAAAGGACTTTGATCTTTTTAAACACTTCTTCACCTGAAAACAAGAAACAGCCTAATACGGAGCGTAATTCCATTTCTGTTTTAGCCGTTCCTGTTGCTTTTAATTCATCAATTAACGAATTTTCTACTGTTAAACTCTCTAATTGATGTTGTGCGAAGAAGGATTCAATGACATTATGACCTGTCCGTCTTTCTCCTTGTATTTTTTCAGTTCCAGAAATAATTCGGAGTAGGGTGGATTTACCCTTTCCATTGGCGCCGATTAACGCAATTTTATCCCCTCTATTAATTGTTGCGGAGGTATTCTTTAAAATAACTTTTTCTCCAAAAGCCTTCGAAATATGTTCTAAAAACAAGATAAAACGACCAGGTTCTGTCCCAAAATTAAATTTGAAATTCACTTTTGCTTTTTCATCCACTACCTCATCTATCATATCGATGCGATCCAGAGCTTTAACGCGGGATTGCACTTGCTTTGCCTTAGAGGCTTTGGCTTTAAAGCGTTGAATAAATTTCTCCGTCTGACGAATTTGGGATTGCTGATTTTCAAATGCTCCTTTTTGAATTTCATTTCGTAACGCTTTTTCCTCCATATAGAAAGAATAATTGCCTGGATATAAGGTGATTTTAGAGCCAGAAACTTCGGCAATACTATCAATGGTTCTATCTAAGAAATAACGATCGTGAGAAACGACCACGATGGAACCCTCATAATCGTGTATATATTTTTCAACCCATTCGATGGAAGGTAAGTCCAAGTGGTTAGTCGGCTCATCCAGAAGGAGCAAGGCAGGCTTTTGCAATAAAAGCTTAGCTAACATAACCCGCATACGCCATCCTCCAGAAAATAACTTTAAGGGACGACCTAAATCATCTGTGCTAAATCCTAAACCCTCCAAAATTTCTTCTGTACGTGATTGAATGGTATAACCGTCTAATCGCTCAAAATCCTCTTGAAGTTTTGCTAATACATCAATGTCTTTGTCTTCATAATTCGTTTCCATTTTATGAAGTACCTTATCAATATCATGTTGTAACTCTAATTGCTTCTCAAAAGCCTGCATCGCCACATTTAAGATACTATCATCTGTTTGATAAGACAATAAATCTTGATTTAAAAAGCCGATGGTACAATCCCCGGATTTAGAAATAGTTCCTCCATCTGGGGTATATTCTCCTGAAATGAGACGCAATAAAGTAGATTTACCGGTTCCGTTGGCACCGATTAAACCGATTTTAGTCCTAGGCTTGATGTGTAAACTTGCCCCTTCGTACAAGGCGCGACTTCCGAAATAGAAGTTTAAATTAGATATTGATAACATTTTACAAAGATAGCCGTTTTCTTGCATTTAGACCACCTAAATACGGACATTTGACTAATTCTTCTAAGCCGTCATAGCTAGCCTCTGTTTTAGTATAGCCTAAAGCCTTAGACAAGGCCATTGTTTTATTATTATCTCCCATGGACCATTCAATGTCATCCATGGTCATTTGGCAAGGATGTTCGTATCCACAGGCATGGGTAATTTCTGCGATTTCTTTCACTAAAGTGTAGTGATAGCGATAATAGCGTTCGCTTTTTAGGGTTACGTCTATTCCAGCTTGCAGCCATTTATTGGAAGTAGCAATACCCGTAGGGCAATGATTTGTATGGCATTTTTGAGCTTGAATACATCCGATGGACATCATAGCTTCGCGGGCAATATGAATACTATCAGCGCCCATAGCAAAAGCCATTAAGGCTTTTTCGGGGAATCCCAATTTACCTGAGGCAATAAAGAAGATTTTATCTGTTAAATTATGACGCTGGAATATTTGATAAATTTTAGCGAAAGCAAAAGTAAAGGGCATAGATACGTGATCAGCAAATGCATGTGGAGCCGCTCCAGTACCACCTTCGCCACCATCTATGGTAATAAAATCAGGTCCATTTTCATTTTTAGCCATATAAGCGGCTAGCTCTTCCCATTGTTCTAATTTTCCAATGGCTGATTTTACACCTACTGGTAATCCTGTCTCCTTTGCCATGGCTTCAATGAATTCAACCATTTCAGGGACATTGGAAAATTCAGAGTGGAAAGCGGGGGAAATAGCATCTCTATCCATGGAGATATTACGTATTTCTGCAATTTCTTTGTTGATTTTAGATTTAGGTAACATGCCACCTTTTCCAGGTTTAGCACCTTGAGATAATTTCAATTCTATGGCCTTAATGCATGGGTTTTCGATTACTTTTTGTTTTAGTTTTTCCATCGAGAAACGGCCATCTAGTTCTCTAACACCGAAATAGGCGGTTCCTATATTCAACATGACATCTGCCCCGTTTTGGTGGTAGGGAGATAAGGATCCTTCACCTGTATTGTGGTAACAACCTGCGATAAGAGCTCCTTTGTTTAATGATTCGATAGCTTTGGCAGATAAAGAACCATAACTCATACCTGATATATTTACGATAGAATAGGGGCGAAAAGGCTTCGCTCTTTGATGATATAAACCGATGACTTTCGCAGCAGGTAAAACACCTGGATTTTTAGTAAAAAGATGTTCAGCTGATGGATTAAACCCCATCATGGCATTTTTAATGAAAATATAACCAGGAGCGCTAAAATCTTGATCAGTCCCAAAACCTTGTAAATTATTTTCATTCTTCGATGAAGCATAAATCCAGGAGCGCTCTTCTCGATTAAAGGGTAATTCCTCTCGATTATTGGCCACAATATATTGCCTTAATTCAGGTCCAATGGTCTCAAGCCAATACCTTAAATGTCCTACAATTGGGAAATTATGCGAAATAGTGTGGCTTTTTTGAAGAAATATATCGCGAATGATGACTAAAATAAGAATCAGCGCTAGCCAAAACCAAACGGATGTTATTAGGTTCATAGTTTATGATGAAATTGTGATTCAAATTTAGGTGCATTTTAGCAATATTTTTACCAATTGTTCTAATTATCTTTGTGGTTTAGTTTGGACTATGCAAGCAGATTATCATTTATTGAAAAAATATGTAGCCTCTGTATTTACAGCCATTGGTTGTAGTGAACAAGAGGCTGAATTAGCGTCCGATGTATTGGTTTCTGCTGATGCAAGAGGAATTGATTCTCATGGGGTAGCTCGCTTAGCGGGTTATGTACGATTATATGATAATGGCCGATTAAATACGAAGCCACAAGTAAAGATCTTACATGAAACCTTATCTACAGCTACGTTAGACGGTGATCGTGGCTTAGGATTAGTGGTGGCACCTAAAGCAATGGAAATTGCTTGTGAAAAAGCGGCTTTAGCAGGTACAGGATGGGTAGCGGTTCAAAACTCAAATCATTTTGGCATTGCCGGCTACCATGCAATGAAGGCTTTGCCTTCTCAAATGATCGGTTGGGCGATGACTCATGCGGCTCCCTTAGTTACACCCACTTTTTCTAAAGAGAAATTATTAGGAACTAATCCGATTGCAGTGGCTATTCCAGCTAATGAGGAGCCAGCTTTTGTAGCAGATTTCGCTTCCACAGCAGTGGCATATGGTAAACTAGAAATTTTACAAAGAAAAGGATTGAATACTCCAGATGGATGGGTGCAAGATGCGAATGGAGATCCTTCTAATGATGCTTTTGCCATAAAAAATGGAGGAGCTTTGTTGCCATTAGGAGGAGATAGAGAACACGGCTCACATAAAGGGTATGGTTTAGGCGCTATTGTAGATATTTTATCAGGCGTATTATCTGGAGCCAATTTTGGGCCTTGGGTGCCACCCTTTGCTACAGCGGGTTTTATGCAAGCTGGTGAAACAGTGGGTAATGGAACCGGTCATTTCTTAGGGGCGATGCGAGTGGATGCCTTTCGGCCTGCCGAAGATTTTACCAGAGATATGGATAAATGGATTCGTCGATTTAGGTCAGCTAAAGCGGTAGAAGGTAAGCAAGTAATTATTCCAGGCGATCCAGAACGTGAATTAGAGGCTGTTCGTCGAGTGGAAGGAATTCCTTTATTACTTCCAGTGGTAGAAGATTTAAAATCGTTAGCCACACGTTTTACTTTAGATTTTAAAATTGATTAATATGGTTTCGAATAAGAAATTAAAGATTTTTATATTGTTATTTAGTTTGGTATCGGCCATGTTTTCCTATTACGTATGGCAGGTTTTCAAAACCCCTAATTTTAGGGTAGAAGCTAATCAACCTTTTGAATTATTCATTCCAGAAAAGGCGTCCTATGAAACCGTTTTAGATACGCTGAAGAAACACGATTTGGTCAGGGATCAATTGAGTTTTCGTTTTTTAGCCAAAGTCCTAAACTACCCCGAAAAAATCCGCCCAGGCCGTTATATCATTCATAGTGAAATGGGTAACTGGGAGATGTTGCGGAAACTAAGAAATGGTCGTCAGGATGCCTATAAAGTGGTGATAAACAATTTCCGATTAAAAGAGGATATGGCAGGTCGGATTGCTAATCAAACAGACTACGATTCTGCTGCGATTTATGCTATTTTAGATTCTACTGAATTAATGCAGCAATGGGGTTTTAATTCGGAAACTAGTCCGGCCATTTTTGTTCCTAATACCTATGAAGTGAATTGGACAACCTCATTTTCAGAATTTTTGACTAAAATGAACAGGGCTTATGAGAAGTTTTGGACGACTAAAAGAAAGAGTGAAGCTGAGAAATTGGGTCTAACACCCGTTCAGGTATCTATTTTAGCAAGTATCGTCTATGGTGAATCTAAGAATTCAAAGGAGCAGGCTCGTGTAGCAGGTGTTTATTGGAATCGACTACAGATAAATATGCCTTTGCAAGCTGATCCTACCGTGGTATTTGCTTGGAAGGATTTTACAATTAAGCGGGTGACCGGTAAATATACAGCTCTGAATTCGC